>JANNYX010000558.1:0-3012 GCA_031410295.1 Rhodoferax sp. | reverse complement strand
CCCTTAATACCGCGCAGAACCGCGCCCAGCTTGGGTATTGGGTTAATCGAGGCGGCCACGGCGCGATTTATGCATGCAAAAAAGTATCAGGGCGCAAATACGTTCGTCCGAGGAGCACGGCGGACATCCTGGTTTTAGGAGGTGCGCATATGAAAAACAGCAGATTCGCCGCGGGTTGTCTGGGCAACCTCATGTGGCTTGCATTGGGTGCGGGGTCGGCGCAGGCCGCCTACGTGCGCACTACGCCCATGTTTGATATTCCGCAAAACCAGCGCCCTGAGTGGGGCACCGGATGGTGCGCGCCGACTGCCGTCGGCAATTCTTTCGCCTGGCTGGCGGCGGAGTACGGCCTCGATCGCCTGGTCACGGCGCCTGGCACGGGCGCGCGCATGTCGGCCGCTGACGTCATCAACGAACTCGGGGTCGTCGACATGAAAACTGACCCGACCAAAGGCACCGCGATGATGGCGATTGACCAGGCCAAGAAGGATTACATCAAGCGCCACGGGCTTGAGGACCAGATCACGGTTGAATCCGCCGTTTCTTTGTCCCGGGCCAATGCCGCCGGCGAATACTTGGACTATACCGGCACCCGACCGAGCGCAAAGTGGCTCATGGACCAGCTTCTCGCGGGGCAGGACGTCGAGGTGGCGGTTGGCTATTTCGATGTCGTCCAGAACAGCGATGGCAACCGGGTACTCAAGCGCCACGGCGGACATCTGCGCGTGGGCGATGTGCCCGGGCTGGACGTCGGCGGGCACAGCGTGTCGTTGGTGAATTTGATTGATCTGGATGAATCCCGCGCCGACGGCAGCTACAAGATGGTGTTTACCGACCCCGGGCGGGACGACTTGGCAGGTCAGTTTGGCGCGCTGTCAGCCGACCAGTATTTTTTGACTGACCCGGCGGGTGTCATCTATTTCAACACCGCGTCCACTTACCAAGTGGTGTATGACCCCGATCTTTTTGGACTGGGTTTTGACGCCTACATCCTGGACGGTTACATGGGCGAAGGTAGCTTTGTTACCGGCGGTGCCGTCATCAGAACACTCCCAATCATTGAAGCCGCATGGGCGGAATCGCCGATCCGTCGAGGCATTTCAGAACCCGCGTCTTTGGCGCTGGCAGCGCTGGGTTTGGCTGCGCTGGGCTTTTCGCGCCGCAAAAGGTCGGCAAACGGTTTCTCCCGCAATGGCTGGGCACCGCCGCGCCAATGCCAACCGCCTCAAACGTCCGCCGCGCGCCGCTGCAGAATCTCAAACGCAGGCAAGGTTTTGCCTTCCAGCACTTCAAGAAAAGCGCCGCCGCCGGTGCTGATGTAACTCACCTGGTCTTCGATGCCGTATTTGGCGATGGCGGCCAGGGTGTCGCCACCGCCGGCGATGGAGAAAGCGCTGGATTCGGCAATCGCCTGCGCGATCACCTTGGTGCCATTTTCAAACGCCGCGAACTCGAACACGCCCACCGGACCGTTCCACACAATCGTTCCGGCGGCTTTGAGCTGGTTGGCCAGGAGTGCGGCAGTTTGCGGGCCGATGTCCAGAATCAGGTCGTCATCGGCAACGTCGGTGGCCGCTTTGACCGTCGCGGGGGCGTCAGCGGCGAAGGTTTTGGCGGTGACGACGTCGACGGGAATCGGCACCGCTGCGTGGCGTGTTTCCATGGCCTCGATCACGGCTTTGGCCTGGTCCAGCAGATCGGCCTCGGCCAGGCTTTTGCCAATCTTCAGCCCGGCCGCGAGCATGAAGGTGTTGGCGATGCCGCCGCCGACGATCAGCTGGTCCACCTTCTCCGACAGGCTTTTCAATATTGTGAGTTTGGTTGAGACTTTGCTGCCCGCCACAATCGCCACCAACGGCCGCTTCGGGTTGGCCAGCGCTTTGGAAATGGCATCCATTTCCGCCGCCAGAAGCGGCCCGGCGCAGGCGATGGGCGCGTATTGCGCGATGCCGTAGGTGGTGGCCTCGGCGCGGTGCGCGGTGCCGAAGGCGTCATGCACGAAGATGTCGCACAGCGCCGCCAGCTTGCGCGCCAGCGCCGGATCGTTCTTCTTCTCGCCGCGGGTGACGCGGCAGTTCTCGAGCAGCACGAGCTGCCCCGGCGCGACCGTCACGCCATCGACCCAGTTGGCGACCAGCGGCACGCCGGTTTGGAAAGCGCCACCGAGCAACTCGCCCAGCCGCGCCGCCACGGGCGCCAGTGAATCTTCAGGTTTGAACGCGCCTTCGACCGGGCGGCCCAGGTGCGACGTGACCATCACCGCAGCGCCCGCCGCAAGCGCCATCTGGATCGCCGGGATCGACGCCCGGATGCGGGTGTCTTCGGTGATGCGGCCAGCGTCATCCTGCGGCACGTTGAGGTCGGCCCGGATGAAGACACGTTGGTGGTGGACGGCGCCGCTGTCGCACAGGTCGGAGAAGCGGATGAATTTCATGGTGATGTCGCTTGAGGTTGAAGATTGGTGGATAGAAAGCAGTCCCCCACCCTAAGCGGGCTGCCACGCAAAAACTCGCCTGCTGCCAGGCGCTTGGCGCCGGCGCGTTGCAACTGGGTGAGGGTCACCACCGAGTTCAGGGCGTTGACGCTGATGCCGGCGTCGCCCAGCGCAAGAATTTGCCCGGTCGGTTGATCCACTAGCGGCGTCAAGGTCGAGACTTCAGCGCGCCAGATTTTCAGGGTTTCACTGTTGACTGTGCTGCTCGCGCCAGGCGCCGGGTTGAAGGCCAGAACACGCCGCACGATCACATCTGCCGGCTGGCGCCAATCAATCGGCGCTTCAGATTTGTCGATTTTTTTGGCGTAGGTCACCCCCTGCTCGGGCTGCTTCACGGGTGCGAGCAGGCCGGCCTCGGCCAAAGCCAGCGTGCGTACGATCATCTGCGCGCCCAGCAGCGCCAGTTGGTCGTGCAGTTCGCCGGCAGTGTCGGTCGGCGTGATCGGCAATTTTTCAACCAGCAACATGGCGCCGGTGTCCAGGCCGGCGTCCATCTGCATGAGGGTGATGCCGGGTTC
>JANNYX010000557.1:0-4555 GCA_031410295.1 Rhodoferax sp. | reverse complement strand
CGGTCACGTTCACCGGAATGTCGGTCACGTTCCCGGAATCACCGGTCACGTTGGATCGGAATACTCAGTGTTGACCTTGTTGACCTTCTCGCGCCCGCGCAGGTTCTGACGTCTCCCCCCAAATCCGGTCAAGTCATAACTGAAGATTGGCAAATTGGAGGTTTTTTACAGCCTCAACGAAGCGGTAGAAAGACCCGTTGAACTATAGCGGCACGGCCACAATGGCAGCCCCCAACCCCGTCACCCTCCAGCCGCCAGTCAAGCGCCCCGCCGTCCCGACGATTTGTGGCGCCAGTGGCGCGGTAGCGCAACGCCTGCGACTTATGAGGAGCGGCGGCGGGGCGCTTGGCTGGTGGCCGACGGCGCTGGCAGCAACACGGAACCCAATCGGCCAGTGACTTTGGATTGAGCCTCCCAAACTACCTTCGCGAACCAGCCCGAGGCCGGTCGAACCAAGTTAGATCCGGTGGCCCATCACACCTCCCCCCGCAACCTCTCAAACACCTTCCAAAACCCCGCCTCCTGCGTCGTCGCGAAGTTGATACGCATGAGCGTGCTGGGCTGCCGCTCGGCGTGGAACAAGGCGCCGGGGGCGAGCAGATAACCCTCATCCAAAGCGCGTTGCGACAAGGCATCGGTGTCAACACCCGTATCCACCCAGCCGAACAGGCCCGCAGGCGGCGCGGCAAAAGTGCAACCGGCTTTGAGCGCGAGTTTCACGCTGCGGCTGCGCGCTTCGTCCAGGCGCGCGCGGATGCGGGCGGCGTGGCGTCGCAGCTGGCCTTGGTCGATGCACCAGGCCAGGGCTTTCTCCAACAACGCGGGGGTGGTTAACGTGGCCAGCAGTTTGGTATCCGTGAGGCGTTCGACCAAATTGTCAGGCGCCGCAAGGTAACCCACACGCCACCCGGGCGCGAGGATTTTGGCGAAACCGCTCACGTAAATCGTGCGTTGCAGGCCGTCGAGCGCGCACAGCCGGGTGGCATGGTCGGCGGCGAGATGGCTGTAGGTGTCGTCTTCAACGATATGGAAATTGTGTTGATTCGCCAGCTGCAAGACGCGGTGCGCGGCGCCGGGGGTGAGGCAAAAACCGGTGGGGTTGTGGAACACGCTCACACTCACAAACAGTTTGGGCGCATGCAGCTCGCAATATTTCGCCATCACCGCCAGGTCGGGGCCGTCAGGCCCGCGTGGCACGGGCAGGATGCGCAGACCCAACGCCGCGAGGCGGGCAAACTCAATCGCCCAGCCGGGTTCTTCCACCATCACACAATCGCCCGCCGCGACGAGCGTGCGGCTGACAATGTCCAGCGCGTGGGTGGCGCCGACGGTGGTAATGATCTGCTGTGGCGCAGCCTGCACGTTGATGGCGGTGAGTTTTTTGGACAGCGCGCGGCGCAGGCCCTCGTCGCCAGCCGGTTCGCCGTAATGCAACGAGTAGTCGTTCAGCATGGCGCCGGTGGTGACCTTGCGCACGGCTGTGTTCATGAAGCTGGTTTGCAGCCAATCCGGCGGAAACACGCCCATGCCCGGCTGCGGTTTGTCGCTCTTGCCCTGGAACATGCCGCGGATCAGCGCGGTGGCGTTCACAGGAACGTGTTTTAGTGTATTTGATGATTTAGTTGTATGTTTTATAGTCGTTTTTGCTATATTATTAATATCAAACTGTTTAATATATTCGACGGCCTTATTCGCATATATTTCATTACTTTTATTTTCACGTACATAAAACCCGCGATGGGGCCGTGCCTCGACCATGCCCTGGGCCAGCAATTGGTCGTAAGCAGCCACCACCGTCGACGGGCTGACACCTTGTTGTTGCGCACACAGGCGCACTGAGGGCAAACGCGCGCCCGGCGCCAACAGCCGGGTGCGGATGCGCTCGGCAAAACGATGGCACAACTGCTCGGCCAGCGTGGCAGAAGCGGATTTAATCAACATCATGGCATCCTTTGGCGCGGTGCGACACTCGGGCGAAGGCGCCCTTGTGCCACCCCATCGAGCAATACAGATTATGCAGATGATTTCGAAACTGTATGGTTAGTGTGTCGATCAATTCTGTAAAGTAGTTGTATGTCCACCGCCGAATTCACCGCCTTGTTATTGCTGTGCACGGCCGCCAGTTTCACGCCGGGGCCCAACACCACGCTGTCTACCGCCTTGGCGGCCAACTTTGGTTTTTCGCGGGCGCTGCGCTTTGCACTGGCCGTGCCGCTGGGCTGGGGGCTGCTGTTCACGTTGTGTGCATTTGGTGTGGGTGCGGCGGTGGTCGCGGTGCCAGGCTTGCGCGCCGGCATTCAAGGGGTTGGCATTGCCTACCTGCTCTGGTTGGCGTTCAGGCTCAGCCAGACCGGCCACTTGGGCGAAGCCAACGCGGCACAGTTCAGCGTCACGTTCTGGCAGGGCGTGATGCTGCAATTCCTCAACATCAAGGCCTGGATGCTGGCACTCACGGTGGTCGCCGGGTGGCTCGCCGGGCGCACTGATTTAATGGCGCGGTTTGCCGTCATTTTGCCCCTGATGCTGGCCTTTGGCCTGGCCAGCAACCTCAGCTACGCGGCGATAGGTTCACTGCTGCGCCGCTGGTTGGCGCAGGGCACGCGGCTCTTGTGGTTCAACCGGGCGATGGCGGCGATTTTGGTGGTCACCGCGGTCTGGATGGCGACGTTGTGACCGTGACGCCATGAAAGCGACGCTATGACTACTCAAGGTGCTGCCCAGGCGACGGCCACTCCAATGGCTGCGTCGCCGTCCGCAACCGCAACACCCTCGGCCCAGGTAAACCGCGGCCTGTGGCTAGGCCTGCTCGGCGTGGCGATTTTTGCGGCGACCTTGCCCCTGACCAAACTCGCGGTGGGCACGCTGGCGGCGCCGCAGCTCTCGCCGTGGTTCGTCACCTTCGGGCGCGCGGCTGTGGCCGGCTTGTTGTCCCTTCTGTATTTGTTGGTGCAACATGGGCGCGGTCAATTGATCGTGCCCCGCAACAACCAGTGGTGGCTGCTCTTGATGACGGCCTGCGGCGTGGTGCTGGGGTTTCCGCTCTTCCTGGCGCTGGCATTGCAATCTGTGCCCAGCACCCACGGCGCGGTGGTCACCGGCCTCTTGCCCCTGGCCACTGCCGTGTTGGCGGCGCTCTGGATGCACCAGCGGCCATCGATTGGTTTTTGGCTGGCGGCCTTGGCCGGCTCACTTCTGGTGCTGCTGTTCATGGGCCTGCGTTCGGCCGACAGCGCCGGCCACTTCAGTTTGCATCTCGCCGACGTGTTTTTGCTCATCGCCATGGTGACCGGCGCGTTTGGCTACATTGGCGGCGCCCGGCTCACACCCGCATTGGGGGCCGAGCGTGTGATCTGCTGGGTGCTGGTGATGTCGCTGCCCACCACGCTGCCGCTGGCCTGGTTGAACCTGCCGGCCGCGCCTGGCGCGATTGACGCGGCAAGCTGGTGGGCCTTCGCCTACGTGGCGCTGTTTTCGATGTGGATCGGCTTTTTCGCCTGGTACCGCGCGCTGGCGCTGGGCGGCGCGGTGCGGGTGAGTCAGGTGCAACTGGTGCAGCCGTTTTTGAGCCTGCTGTTCGCCGTGCCACTGCTGGGTGAAACGCTGGACATGATGACCCTCGGCTTTGGCCTGGCCGTGATCGCCACGGTGTTTATCGGCAAACGCATGCCGGTGAATTAAGATTTCTTGATGGAGGAGACAACGCATGAAACGTGATGCCCTGAACCCTTTGAACAGCACGAACGGCACCACCGCCACCCCCGCCGCCAGTTATTGGCAACTCGCCGGCCGCGCCCTGAAGATGAACCCTTCGGTGATCCGTGAAATATTGAAGGTGACCGAGCGCCCCGGCATCATCAGTTTTGCGGGTGGGTTGCCCTCGCCCAAGACCTTCCCGATCAAGGAGTTTGCTGCCGCCTGCCAGGCTGTGTTGCACGGCAAAGGTGAAGCCTACGGCCAGGCGGCTCTGCAATACGCCGCCAGTGAAGGGTACGCGCCGCTGCGTGAATTGGTTGCGGCCAATTTGCCGTGGAAGGTGGACGCTTCGCAGGTGTTGATCACCACCGGCTCGCAGCAGGGGCTGGACCTGGTTGCCAAAGTCTTGATCGACAGCGGCAGCCGCGTGCTGGTTGAAACGCCCACGTACCTCGGCGCCTTGCAGGCCTTCACGCCGATGGAGCCCGAGATAGTGAGTGTGGCCAGCGACGATGACGGCGTGTTGATGGACGACCTGGCGCTAAAGTGCGCCCCCACGCTTGTCGCTTCGCGTATTGCGCTGCTCCCCGAGGGGGCGCGTTTCCCTAGGGGCGGCCCGTCGGAAAACAATCCAGGTCGACCCCGCTTTATTTACCTGCTGCCCAACTTCCAGAACCCGACCGGCCGCAGCATGAGCGAAGCGCGCCGCGCCGCCTTGTCGCGCAAAGCGGCCGAGCTGGGCCTGCCGATCGTGGAAGACAACCCCTACGGCGATTTGTGGTTTGACACCCCGCCGCCCTTGCCACTGACAGCCCGCAACCCGGCCGGCTGCATTTACTTGGGCTCCTTCTCCAAGGTGTTG
>JANNYX010000556.1:0-6324 GCA_031410295.1 Rhodoferax sp. | reverse complement strand
TTCCGAATTGCACTTCGCACTTGGCAACCTATTTCGCCGCCGGGGCGAATATGAACGCGCGGTTAGAGTGCACGAGCACTTGCTTTTGCGGGGCGACTTGAGCCAGGGTGACCGGGCTCGGGCGCAATACGCCCTGGCGCTGGATTTTCTCAAAGCTGGCCTTCTGGACCGAGCCGAGGTTGCACTGAACCATCTTGAAGGCACCAGTTTCGAAAGCCAGGCCCGCCTTGCGCTCCTTGGTACATATGAACGTTCTCGCGAATGGCACAAAGCCCTGTTGGTCGCGGCGAAGCTGGAGGGGTCAGACCAGGGCAGTTTTGCAGCGAGGCGCGCGCACTATCTTTGCGAACAGGCAGCAAACCATGTCGTCGAAACAAATTATTCAGCTGCGATGGAGTCACTAAGGCAGGCTCAAACCATTGCTCCGTCGGCCCCGCGCCCGCCAATTGAAATGGCCAGTTTGCACACGAAACTTGGCGAGAATCGAGCAGCGTATGAAGGCCTGGCGGGGGCTCTGAAGAGCTCAGCTGCGGCGGCACCGCTTTTTGCCAACCAATTGGTGCAGGCGGCGGTTGAAAGTGGCCATGCTAAAGACGCCTTGGCCCTGCTCAAGTCAGCTTACTTGCTCGCGCCCTCGCTTGATGTACTCGAAGGCATCGTCAAGCTTGAGGCGATTGTTGCGAATACGTCGCCAAGCGGACGGGATTGGTACGTGCGTCACCTCGAACGCGAACCCTCCTTGGTGGCGGCGGCCAAGTGGATTGCCGGTGAGAAACTGGAGCATGAGCAGTTTCATCCGCAGGTGCAGCGCGCTTTGGATCACGCCGTAATACCGCTTACACGTTACCGCTGTGCCGCCTGCGGCTTCGAAGGCAAGCAGCATTTCTGGCAGTGTCCCGGCTGCCAAGCCTGGGACAGTTACCCCGCACGGCGGGTCGAAGAACTCTGACACAGGCCCAGCATGCTCAATGAGGTTATCACGCGTGAACAACTTTCTCGATCCCGAGTGCTCGTGGTCGGAGACGCCATGCTCGACCGTTACTGGTTTGGTGCCGTAGATCGCATTTCACCCGAAGCGCCGGTGCCGGTGGTTCGAGTGACGCGGGAAGAAGAGCGGATAGGCGCAGCCGCCAATGTCGCATACAACGTCGTCACGCTCGGAGCCAAAGCGTCGTTGCTGACCGTCGTTGGCAACGATGAAGCCAGCCATAAGTTAGAGCAGCTGGTGGCTAAGACTGGCATAGAAACCCATTTTGGCCGGGACGAACACCTTAAAACCACTGTCAAACTGCGGGTCATTGGGCGCCAACAACAACTCATCCGCCTTGATTTTGAGAATACGCCCAAGACAGAAATTCTGGGTTCTCAAAGCGCCACTTTTGCAAATCTTCTGCCGTCGCATGACGCGGTATTATTCTCAGATTACGGCAAAGGCGGCCTTGCACACGTTAGCCATATGATCGCCGGTGCTCGCTTGGCTGGCAAGCCCGTGCTGATCGATCCTAAAGGCAGTGACTTTTCGCGTTATCAGAATGCCACTGTCATCACGCCCAATCGCGTTGAACTCCAGCAAGTGGTTGGCAGCTGGGAGGACGAAGCCGATCTGATGTCGAAAGTGCAAAACTTACGCGTTGAACTGGGAATAGACGCCATTGTGCTGACGCGCAGCGAGGAAGGGATGACCCTCTTTGACGAACAGGGAAGTTTCCATGAGCGCGCGCAGGCTCGTGAAGTTTTCGATGTAACTGGTGCGGGTGATACGGTGATCGCAACTTTGGCGGCCTTGGTGGGTGCCGGGTTGAGTTTGCGCTCGGCCATGCCATTTGCAAATCGGGCTGCCAGTCTGGTCGTGGGAAAGTTTGGCACGGCCACCGTCAGCTATAACGAACTCTTCGAAATGATCTGAATTCGCACTATGACTCGAATCATCGTTACCGGCGCTGCGGGGTTTATTGGCGCCAACATTATCAAAGGGCTGAACGCAAGGGGCTTGGACGACGTGATTGCCGTCGACGACTTGACCCAAGGCGACAAGTTTCGCAATCTGGCCGGTTTGCGCATCACAGACTACGTGGACTCTAATTCTTTTTACGCCGCCTTTAAGGCCGGTGCCTATGGCAAAGTCGAGGCTGTCTTCCACGAAGGCGCCTGCAGCGACACGATGGAGACCAATGGAAAATTCATGGTGGCGAACAACTACACCTTGAGTTGCGAGCTTTTAAAAGCCTGTCAAATGCAAGGCGCGCGCTTGCTTTACGCGTCGTCCGCAGCTGTATATGGCGGGTCGTCTGCCTTTCGGGAAGAACCAGAATTTGAACGTCCCCTGAATGTTTACGGGTACTCAAAACTGCTGTTTGATCAGTTCGTCCGAAGGCACAACCTGACGGCTGATACGTCGGGCTTTTCCAATCCAAGGCCTCAAGTAGTCGGATTTCGATATTTCAATGTCTACGGTCCGCATGAACAACACAAAGGGCGCATGGCCAGTGTCGCATTTCATCAGTTCAACCAGTTCGCAGCAGAGGGACATGTCAGGCTGTTTGGTGAATACGGTGGATATGGACCAGGTCAACAGATGAGGGACTTCGTCTTTGTCGACGACGTGGTTGCCGTTAACCTTTGGTTTTACGACCATCCTCAGAGCACTGGCATTTTCAACCTTGGAACTGGTCGCGCGCAGCCATTCAATGACGTCGCCTTGGCGGTGGTCAACAGCCTTCGGGAACTGGAAAACAAACCCACTATTGACCATCGCGAAGCCGTGGCTGCCAATCTGATCACTTACGTGCCATTCCCTGACACATTGCGCGGCAGGTACCAGAGTTACACCCAGGCAGAATTAAGCCATCTTCGAAATGCTCACTGTGATCACGCGTTTTTGGATGTCGCTGCTGGCGTTGGGAAATATGTTCGCTGGCTAGCTGAAACAGCTTGATTCACTTTTGACCCAGCACATCAGATGTTCGAAAAAATCCCTCGATAATGCTGATCGGTGCAGTTTTGTGCTGACTTTCGTCAACCAGTGCAGAACGCCCTCCGTTATGGGCAGACCCCAACGTGATTCTGCGCAGGGGCCCTAAATGACCTTTATTGACACATCTGAGGAGTAAGTTAATGTTAAAGAAAATTCTGGCCACCTTGGCCATGCTATTTGCCGCCGCTGCTTTTGCTGCTGTCGACGTGAACAAAGCCACCGCTGCAGAACTGGACGGCATTAAAGGCATCGGCCCCGGTATTTCGGGAAAGATTCTTGACGAACGCAAAAAAGGCAATTTCAAGGACTGGAACGACCTTATCGATCGCGTCAAAGGTGTAGGTGAAGGCAATGCGGCTAAGTTCTCCGCCGAAGGCATGACGGTCGGAGGCGCCACTTACAAGGCTACTGCCAAGACCAAGAAAGACGACAAGCCAGTGGCGGCGAAAAAGGACGAAAAACCTGCCGCCGCTGCAATGGCGAAAAAAGACGATAAACCGGTTGCCGCTGCGAAAAAAGATGAAAAGCCAGCGGCCGAAAAGACTGCCAAGGTTGAAAAGGCCGACGGCAAAGACGCGAAAGCCGCGGCCAAGGACGACAAGACAGATGCCAAAGTCGTTAAGAAGGACGACAAAGCCGACACTGTCAAAAAGTGATTTTTTGCCGGTTTCATTAGCCATCGTGGAAATGGCCACAAAAAAGCCCGCTTGAGCGGGCTTTTTTCTTTTTTTGAGCGGAAGGGGGGGAGAATTTACTGCATTCCCGCCGCAAGGATCACTGGCTGGCTGTCCGGACCCACATCTGGATGTGCAGTGCCATAGTCCTTCGGTTCAAGAGTCAGCCGCTCTTTTTCAGTTCCCGCAGATGTGGCCGCCAATTCGGTCTTACTGTTGAATCCGTAGACAGGTGAAGAAGAAGCTGCAAGTGCCAGACAAACCACGACAGCACTGGCAATGACAAAAACTGTGAAAAGAATCATGGGAGCCTCCGAAAATTGTTGGTGCAAGTTTAGAAGTCTTGCACGCGGAAGCATCAGCAATAAGTCACAAAATCAATTTTTTTGCGCCAGTTGGTTACGTTAAAAAGTCACAATTCTGTCAAACGCCCGTTTTAACCACGACGGGCTGAGATGGACTCGTCGCCGACCCGAAACCGCCGCCACCCGGTGTTTGAATCTCAAAGACATCGCCAATTTGCATGTCGCACTGGCCAATGTGCCCAAATTCGTCAATCTGCCCGTTGACACGTATGACGCGGTTTGCACCCAGCTGACCCGGCTGTCCGCCAGCCAAGCCAAAGCTCGGTACGATGCGCCCGTTTGACAGGATGCTGGCGCTCATCGGTTCCAGAAACTTTACGCGCCGCACGCCACCATCACCACCATGCCAGCGTCCTCTACCCCCAGATCCCCGGCAGATCTCGTAACTTTCCAGCCGCACCGGAAAGCGAAATTCCAACACCTCGGGGTCGGTCAAGCGGGAATTCGTCATGTGAGCCTGAACGACGCTTGTTCCGTGAAAACCCCCGGTCAGATGACCTGATTGGTCAAACAGACCACCTGCACCGGTTCCTCCGGAAATTGTTTCGTAATATTGATACTGCGCATTGCCAAAGGTGAAGTTGTTCATCGTGCATTGACCAGCAGCCATCACACCCAACGCGCCAAACAGCGCGTTGGTAATGCAAGTTGAAGTCTCGACGTTGCCAGCCACCACCGACGCTGGCGGATCTGGATTCAGCATCGAACCCGCTGGAATGATGACTTTAATTGGCTTGAGGCAACCCGCATTGAGTGGAATGTCGTCATCGACCAGCGTGCGAAACACATACAGCACAGCGGCCATACATACCGCAGTGGGAGCATTGAAATTGTTGGTTTGCTGGGGCGACGTGCCAGTGAAATCCACTTCAGCGCTGCGGCTTGCTGCATCCACTCGGATCGCGACCTGAATCTTGGCGCCATTGTCCAACGCGAGCGAAAAGCAGCCATCCTTGAGGCGAGTAATGACCCGACGCACGGATTCTTCAGCGTTGTCTTGCACATGTCGCATGTAGCCCTGCACTACCAAAAGCCCAAATTGGTCCACCATCTTGTTCAGCTCTTGCACACCTTTCTCATTGGCAGCGATCTGGGCTTTCAGGTCGGCCAGGTTCTGCTGCGGGTTACGTGCCGGGTGCGCCCCATGGGTGAGCAGTTCAAGGATGGTTGCCTCCTGCATCACACCTTGCGTCACGAGTTTCACATTGTTGATCTGCACGCCCTCCTCTTCAATGCGCTTAGAGAACGGTGGCATGGAGCCTGGCGTTATTCCGCCTACATCAGCATGGTGCCCTCGGGATCCTACGTAGAAATGTGGATGCACGTCTGGCGCGCCAACCAGGTATACCGGCGTGATCACGGTGATGTCTGGCAAATGCGTTCCTCCGTGATAAGGGTCGTTCAGGACGAACACATCTCCGGGGCGCATGTTGCCAAGATTTTCGCTGATGACTGTTTTGATGCTTTCACCCATCGATCCCAAATGCACCGGCATGTGCGGCGCGTTGGCAATCAAATTTCCCTGCGCATCAAAAAGTGCGCAACTGAAGTCAAGGCGTTCTTTGATATTGACCGAATGCGCTGTGTTCTGCAATTGCAGGCCCATCTGTTCGGCGATGTTCATGAACAGGTTATTGAAAACCTCCAGCAGCACCGGGTCTGCCGTGGTGCCCGCGGCGTATTGGATGGCACGCTGTGAGCATCGCTCAAGCACCAGGTGATCCAATGCTGTAAGCCTCGCCTCCCAGCCGGGCTCCACGACAGTGGTTGCATTTTTTTCGGCGATGATTGCCGGACCACTGACGACATCGCCCGCGCGCAAATCCTCGCGCACGATCAGCGCAGCGTCATGCCACTGCTCACCGGAGTACATTTTCACGGTTTCACGCACCACGCCACTGGCTTGCAAATCGCGGCGCGCGTGCACTTCCAGGCGCGCCTCGTCGGGCGCATCTCCAGCAATCACGGCTTCGACCGAAGCCGCTTCAACAACCAAACCCTTTGTTCCCATCAAAAAGGCAAAACGCTGGCGATACGCTGCTTCAAATCCGGCTTGGATTTGCGCCAGAGAACCCCAATTGACCACCAGCGCAGAATCGCTGCCTTCGTAACGCACGTGCAGACGTCGATGCGTTGTAATGCCACCATCCCCCACGTGATGCCTGGCGATTTCAGCCATCGCCGCCAGTGCCAGTACATCCAGCGTTTGGGCGATCTTCGGCAAAGATGTTGCTGTGAGCCGGAGTTCCACCGACTGATCGCGAATCACCGACTGATCGGCCAACCCCATGCCATAGGCGCTGAGCACGCC
>JANNYX010000555.1:0-2177 GCA_031410295.1 Rhodoferax sp. | reverse complement strand
CGTTGTTGGGCATGGCGTATTTTAAGTTTTCGCCGCAAGCCCTAATTTTTTCGACGGTTTACCCCGCCGTTTACCCTGCCGATTCCGCTGCCGCTTACACCGCTGATTCTCCCGCCGATTCCTCCGCCGTCGCGCGCTGACTCGCGCGCGCCCAGAAGGGTCAGCAGGTACACCCTCCCCCCAAACCGCCACAAACAGCTCAACCACAGCGCCACGCCGTTGAAGCGGATGAAGCGGCCCAGCACCCCGGTGTGCAGGGTTTGTTCAAAATACGGTCCGGGCGAGGCCTGGTTGAGCACGCCGAGCATGATGCCCAGCGCCAACAGGGCCAGCGCCGCGCACAGTCGCCGCCGGGCAAACAGCAGCAGCAGCGCCAGCACGGCGGCCGCGCCCAGGCCCGCGCGCGTCGGCAAATTCAGCCAGTCCCAGGCGTGTTCCGGGCCAAAACTCATGGCCGACGACAGTGCGGTCACCGCCAGCGCCGTCAGCATCACCCCGACCATGTGCACACCTCGGCGCCGCCCGCCGCGGATAACGCAATAGCCCAGCAGGCAGGGCACCAGCGCCCCCAACATCACACACAACAACTGCGCGCCCGGTAGCAACGGTTGCAGCTCGACGTCGCGCATCGGCAGCCATTCCAGAAACGGGGTGTCGACCAGGCGCTCCACCACGGCGGCTTCCAGGCGCTCCATCACCTGCCCCAGGCCCAAGGGCGCAGTGGTCGGGAACAACAGGGCCAGCGGCCACAGGGCGATCAACACCATGCCGCCGCGCGCCTCGGGCACGAACCAGCGCTCGCGCACCCGGCTCCAGCGCGCCAGCGCGCCCATTTCCTCCAGAAGGTTGGCAAGGGTGGCGCCAAGCGCCGCGCCCAGGGCGTTCAGGGCCAGGTCCAGGTTGGACGGTACCCGGGACGGCAAATAACTCTGCGCCGCCTCCATCAAGAGCGACATCAACGCGCCCGCCAATGCGCCTAGGAGCACTGCGTGGCGCTGTCGCCCGCTGCGCAGGGCGCTGACGGTCAGCAAAAAACCGAAGGGCAGGTAGCCCAGGATGTTGATCCACAGGTCAAACGCTTTCCAGTATTGCGGCAACGGTTGCCACAAGAAAAACAGTGGGTTCAGGCCCTGGTTGCGCCAATCAGTGAAAGGAAAGAGGCTGGCGTAAACGATCAGCCCCGCATACAGCAACGCCAACGGCCAGGCAGAAGTCTTATGCATCTGCGGGTTAGCCTAAAGTGCGCCGCTCAAAACGGTTTGACCACGACCAGAACGACAGCGCACAACAGGAGCAGCACGGGCGCCTCGTTGAACCAGCGAAACCAGGTGGCGCTGCGCTGGTTGGCGCCGGCCCTGAATTTTTTCAGCAAGCTGGCGCAGGCCTCGTGGTAGCCGCCAATCAGAAACACCACAAACAATTTGGCGTAAAGCCAATCGTTGCCGGCGCCTCTGCCAATACCAAATCCGAGCCACAACCAGGCGCCGAAAATGATCGCCAGCAGCGCTAGCGGGCCCATGAAACGGTGCAGCCGGGTGGCCATCTGCAGCAGCCGCTCGCGCTCTGCCGTGGAACCTTCTGGCACCTGCGCCAGGTTGACAAAAATGCGCGGCAAATAAAAGAGCCCGGCGAACCAGCTGGCAACAAAAACGATGTGGAAAGATTTGACCCAAAGCATGGGCGGATTATGGCGTTTGTGCCGCCGCGGCTTGCCACGGCGCGGGAGACGAAGGTGGTGGCAGCTTGGTGCGAGCCGAGCAGGGTTGAAACGCTCCCACCGTTGCGGGGCATAATTTCTGCAGGTATTCGCGCCGCGCGCCAGCCCGCACCCGAGCTGCTCCTGCAAACTTTCGCACCTGGAACAATCACCGGAAACAAACAAGTGGAATCAATGGCTCAAAAAAAACTGCTTCACCTGTTCCTTGCCGTTTTCGCAACGGTCAATGGCAACGCGTCCGCGCTGGCGCAGACGGATGAATCAAAGATTCTGATGGAAACAGCGTTGGTTCTGGCCATGCGCCGTCCATGCGAACAAATGGTCGAGAAAATTGTGTCGTTCGAGAGCTTCACGGCGATAGCTGAAGTGTCGCCAGTTCAAAAAGGGCCGGTTTGCACTTGCGTTGAAGCTAAATTTCTGGCGGACCAGCGCCTCGCAAGATATTGGGGTCGTTCGAACC
>JANNYX010000554.1:0-4532 GCA_031410295.1 Rhodoferax sp. | reverse complement strand
ATCTTAGTCAAACTACATTTATAGCAGTTTCGTATTGATCCAAGCCGCCACACTGGCCAGTGCCGCGCCGAGTTTGGTTGGCTCAGCGCCCAAGCGCATCCAGCAGCGCCCGCGCCAGCTTCTTTCCATCAACCGGCTTGTGCAACACGCTGGCGGCAAGACCGTCAAACTCGCGCAGGCGCTCGGCAGCGGTGTCGCCGGTCACAATGACCGCGGGCAAGGCGGGGCAGCGTGCCCGCAGGCGCTCGATGACATCCAGACCGGTCTCATCACGCAGACGGAAATCGACGACCAAAACGTCAGCCTGAAAACCATCCGCCAAGGCCGCTTCGGCCTCGCGCCCGCTGGCAACGCCCCGGGCCGACCAGCCGATCTGGCGCAGGTAGGTGCAAAGGGACAAGAGAACCTCAGGCTCGTCGTCAATCAGCAAGACAGACAGCGGTTTCCCCTTGCCTGGATCACCTGGATCGCCTGGCTCACCCGGAGCACCGGGTTCACCTTGTCTATCGGGACTAGCGAGATCACCCAGATCACCCGGTCCACTGGCAACAGGCATCATTGGCAAGTCCGGCGGCACAGCAGCGGGCAGGCTCAGCTCGAACGTGCATCCCTGCCCCGGCTCAGAGACCAGCTGTATCGGCATTTCCAGCAACGCCGCCGTGCGCTTGACGATGGCCAACCCGAGGCCCAGGCCCTGCGCGCGGTCGCGCGACGGGTTGCCCACCTGGTAGAACTCTTCAAACACCCGCTCCTGCTCGGCCGGTGCGATGCCCGGCCCGGTGTCGCTCACTTGCACCCAGACCCGGTCTACATTTTCGCGGCCTGCGTTGTCGCGGCCCAAACCTTCGTGGCCAGCTGGATCGCGCCGCACCGACAGGGTGATGCCACCTTGCCGCGTGAACTTGATGGCGTTGTCCACCAGGTTGCCAAGAATGCGCGCCAATTGGTCCACATCGGTCATCACCCAGGGCGCATCCGCCCCCTTCCCGTTCCCCTGCTCTGCGCCCATGTCAACCCGCAGCGCCAACCCGTGTTGCAGGGCCAGCGCGGCATATTCCTCACGCACGCCTTCGAGCACCGCGCCAAGCTCGTGCGGCGCCAGGTGCAGCTTGACGGCGTGCGCGTCCAGGCGCGAGATGTCCAGGAGGCCATCGAGCAAACCGCGGCTTTGGCGCAAGGCGCTGGCGATGCCCTGGCTGACCTCCTTCAAAAGCGGATCACCCGAGCGGCGCGCCACCAGGTCAAGTGTGGTGGCGTTGATCGACAGGGCGTGCAATGGTTGGCGCAAGTCGTGGCTGGCGGCGGCAAAGAAGCGGGTTTTGGATGCACTGGCGGCCTCGGCACGGTCGCGTTCGGCCTTCACCCGGTCGCGCTCGTTTGCCAGAGCACTGGACAAGGTTTCGTTGTCGTCGATCAAACGAACCAGATTGAGCATTTCGCGGCGGCGCGCTTGAATCACAATGACTGTCAGCGGGAAAAGCGCGGCCATGACACCCGCCGTTGCCAAGCCGAGTACCCCGCCGCGCCAGAGCCCGCCAGCAATCAATGCGCCAAAGGTGACGACCCCATAAGCAAACCACACACGCAACATGCCGCCCGCCTGTTCCTTTGCACCGCTGATATGAACCACGACAAGCACTATGACAAGCAGCAAGCTGAAGTCGCTGGATCGTGCAAAAAAAACCGGCAGCAACGACACTGTAATGATGCCGACGAGGACAAATGCCAATGCGACTTCGCGCACAATCGGAGCCGTCGGTGAAAGTGCGGTCTTCCTGAGCCGGTTGATCTGAAAGTAGGCATAAATATCCCTGGCGATCATGGCAGCCAGCCACACCAGCGCCCACACCAACTCACCTTCATCGGCAGCCAGATAGGCCATTAACAGTGAGCAAGGCACAAAGCCATAAACCAACCACCCCATGGCCAGCAACTGTTCCAAGCCAAGCACATTGGCGCGCTCGTTGATGCGCGTCTCGCGCGCCGCCGACGCTTCCGGCATCTGTGCCTCAGGCAATGGGGATGCCATCACGCGAAGCCTGGTAGGCCGCCTCAGTCCGGTTGCGCACGCCCAGCGCCGCGAAGACCGCCGTCAAATGGCTTTTCACCGTGGATTCAACGATGCCCAACTCACGCGCGATCAGCTTGTTGGGCAGGCCACGCACCGCCGCGCGGTACACGTCAACTTGGCGCGCCGTGAGGCTGGCGAACCTTGCATCGGTTTTTGGTGACTGCAGCGCACCAGGCTTCTCGCTTGAATGGCGCGGCGACTCTGAAGGTAAAAAAATTTGCCCTGCCAACACTTTACCCAGCGCCGCAACCATCATTTCTGAACTGTAGGTTTTGGGAATGAAGCCAGCCGCACCCAGCTCTATCGTGCTCCTTATCAAGTCTGCGCTGGTTTCACCCGACAACACGACGATGCGCGCCACGCAGCCCGCATCACGCAGGCGCCGCAAGGATGCCTCGCCATCACATTCGGCCAGATGCCAGTCGAGCAACACCAGGTCATAGTTTGAGCGTTGCACCAGTTGCAGCGCGTGCGCCAGATCGCCGCTGGTGTCCACAAGCAAGTCAGGCATCAACACGCCCAGCAGGGTTTTGAGCCCTTGCAGAAACATTGTGTGGTCGTCCACCATCAGGACATGCATCGCGATCTCTTGGTTGATGAGGCCGACTATAGGTCGTTCACGCGCCGGATGCATCCGACTTCAGTAGGAGATGAAGCCCGTACTTCAGACCGATGCGCAAGCCCCGCCCAATGCCTATTCTTGGCTGGCATCGTCGTCAACTTGCCCGCGCCATTTTGGCGAAACCGGGTTCGCAGCCAACGGCGGTGGGTACGGTAACCCTTGTTTTTTAGCTTCAAAGGAGTTGATCATGAGCCATTTAGTGAATGCACATCTGCCGCGACTGTCGGTTGCGCCGATTTTGGCTTTTCTGCTGACACTCGCTGGATGCGGCGGCGGCGAACCCGCAGCGCAGGCAGATCTGACCCAGGTCACGCCCAATGTGATAGCACACAAGCAGGCGCGGGAACTTGACCACTCGCTCAAGGGCGATGTCATCTGGGTCCATGCCGATTGCTGCGGCAGTCTGGGTGCCAGCGTCGCAGTCGGAATCACCTACGCAGTGCAGGCCGCGAGCAACCTGCCCGACAACGTGCCAGTCTTCGTCACGGGGGCCGATCAGCAACTGGCAGCCAAAGTCGCCAACCGGCTTGTGGAAGGCGGCATGCGCCGGGTGTTCCAGGTGGCCCCGCAACGCGCCAGCGCGGACGAGGTTGCGGGGTGACCCCGTCCGCCGTGGCAGGTTGGCGGCCACGGCTTTGCCCATGGCTTTGTCTAAAGCTTTGGCAACGCAGGCGATATTCACATCGGCCAAATTTTTGCCTGTTGATGCCACTGCTGCTGGCCGGTTGCATGGTGGACCCAGCCCGGACCCTGCAGCCTGATCAGGAGCCGCAGCCAGCGCTGCTGACGTCGGCAGCTGCGCAAACACCCCAAGCACCATTCAAGCCAGCACGTGTGGCATTGGTGTTGTCAGGCGGCGGATTGCGCGGCCTGGCCCACCTGGGTGTGCTGCGGGTGCTTGAACAACAGGGTTTGCGGCCCGACCTGGTGGTTGGCACCAGCGTGGGCGCGATTATTGGCGGCGCGTATGCATCGGGCACACCCGTCAAAGACCTTGAGGCCCTGCCCCTGCCCACTGCGCTGGATCCCTGGGGAAGCTGGCTGATCACGCCCAGACAGCGCAGCGCCGCACTCGAACAATTCATCGCGTCGCAGCTTGCGCACCCGCGCCTGGAGGATTTTCCCCTGCGCTTCGTGGCGGTGGCAACGGCACGTCAATCGGGCTGCGTCATGCTGTTTGGCTCGGGCGATGCGGCGAGGGCCATCATGGCGTCGTCGGCGCTGCCAGGCGCGCTCGCGCCAGTGGCCGTCAGCGGCGGTGTTTATGTGGACGGTGGCCTGGGCGCGCCGCTGCCGGTGCGCATCGCCCGCGCCTTGGGTGCAGATGTGGTCATCGCCGTCGATGCCACCTTTCACGCCGCGCCCGTGGTTCCCGATGGCCTGATCGATTCCGTGTTCCACGCGGGCATGGTCATGGCACGCCATCTGGCCGCTGCCGACCGCCTGGCGGCCGACCTGGTGCTTGAGCCCATGCTCCCACCCGTGCCGGAAGTCACGTTGCGCAACAGCAAACGCTTGGTCGATGCCGGAGAACAGGCCGCGCTGCGGCAACTACCGCAACTGCGCATGTTGTTTGCACCCGGCCATCGCGCCCCAAAGCGCCCGATGGAGTTAGTGGCTGCGCCCGTTTCCATGTGCATTTCGGCGACCGAGGCAACGCAACAGGGCCTGCCGCTCTCAGCCCAGTTGCAGTGAAACGGCAATGTGCAGCGAAACACGAAGCTGAAGACCAGGCGCACGCAAAGCATTGATTCCAGAAAATTGGGGTGCCCCACCTGCAACCCCAAGGAGATTGTTATGTCCCATACGATTGCGGCAACATTGTGTGGTCGTCCACCA
>JANNYX010000553.1:0-1806 GCA_031410295.1 Rhodoferax sp. | reverse complement strand
TCCCCCCGCATCTTGAACTTGGCCACACGATGCGTCGGCGTGTGCGGCAGTGAATCGACAAACACCACGTAACGCGGCACCTTGATCGCAGCCAGGTGCTGGCGGCACCAATCGGCAATCTCTTCATGCGTGGCGCTGTGTTGCGGGCGCAAGATCACTGCCACCAGGATGTCGTCTTCGCCCAGGTCGCTGGGCACGGCAATCGCCGCCGAATCGAGCACTGCTGGATGGTTGCCGATGACCCGGTCGAGTTCGGCGCCGGAGATGTTTTCGCCGCGTTTTCGGATGATGTCCTTCTTGCGCGCGACAAACCAGAAATAACCGTCTTCATCGACATAGGCCAGGTCGCCGGTCAAAAACCAGCCATCGCGAAATGCCGCGGCGGTCTGCGCCTCATCGCGAAAATAGCCCTTCATGACCATCGGCGTTTTCACCACCAGCTCGCCGGTCTGGCCCGCGGGCAAAAAGTGGCCTTCATCGTCGGCGATGCGCAGTTCGGCCAGTGAAATGCCAGGGTCGGGGTGTTGGCTCGGCGGCCCCATGCTGCGTACCTTGTGCGGCCCCAAAAATGGGTTGTTCAGCGCACCGGGAATCTCTGACATGCCGTAACCTTCAATCAGCGTCGGCACTTCAAAATCGTTATTGAAAACGCGGAAAATTTCTTCGTCAAACGGCGCGCCGTAAATTTTCTGCAGGGCGTGGCCAGAGACAAATTCGCTGCGCGGGCGGCGCATCAGGATGGCACTGGCGGCGGCAATCGTGTTCACCTCGGTTGCACCGGTTTCCTTCACCACCCGCCAGAAGCTGGAGGCGGAAAACCTCGGCTCCAGAATCAGTGTGGCACCGGCGGCCAGCGAGCCGCTGAATGAATAAAAAATTGCGTTGATGTGGAACATCGGCAACACACACAACACGCGGTCGTGCGGCTGCAAATACAAGCGGGCGACAAAACCTTCACCGGCGGTGATCAAGCTGTTTTGGCTGTGCATCACGCCCTTGGGGAAACCGGTGGTGCCCGAGGTGTAGATGAAGACGCAGACTGATTCCGGCCGGCCGTAGTCGGGCAGGGTGGTTCCTGTGATGGCATCGGCAAGATCGCCCAGCACGGCAATGTGGGTGGTTGCATGATCGGCGCCAATGGCCGCGAAGGTTCCATCCGTCGCAGGAGTTGCGGGCACAGCGGCGTTCACCAGCAGCCAGGGTTTGACGGCCATGTCCGAACACACCGCCAGCACCGTTGCCAGCGCCTCGGGCGCGCAGACGACGCCGCATACCTCGGCGTGCCCAAGCACATAGGCGGCTTCGTTCACGCCGTATTCGGGGTTCACCGGCACCATGGTGGCGCCTAGCGAGGCCAAAGCGATCAACAGGAACACACTGCTCGGGTGATTGGCGGACATCGTGCCCACGCGGTCGCCTGCCTGCACGCCCTGGCGCTGCATCACGCAGGCGACGCGGGCGCACTGGTCCAGCACCTCGCGGTAGCTGAATGAGCGGCCCTGGAACAGCAGGAATTCTTTTTCGGGCTGCGTGCCCACGCGAGTTTGCAACAGCGAAGCCAGCGTGCCGCGATGCGCCGGGAAGCGCCGCAACACGTCCAGCGGCGCCATCAACGCCGTTTCTTTGAGGGGCATGGGCTTCTTGCCGGAACGCCGGTCAATCCAGCTTGGCGCCGGAAATCTTCACCTTTTGTGCGCCCAGTTCACGGTCGGCCTTCATGAAGGCGGCGAACTGCTCAGGCGTGTCGCCCACGGCCTCAAAGCCCAGCGGCTGGAAATATTTGGCCTTGAACTCGGGTGCGTTGAT
>JANNYX010000552.1:0-4256 GCA_031410295.1 Rhodoferax sp. | reverse complement strand
GGCGACGAGGCGTTTCAGCGGCACGTCGACGGTCACGTCTTGCAGGTTGTGCAGAGAGGCGCCGCGGATCGTCAGCAGGCGGTTGCCTTCGCCTTCCTTGCGGACCGTTGTCGCGGTCACCGGTTCGACAAAACGCCGCGCCTGCAGCGGGTGCACCAGCGGGTTGGCGAGGAAGCGCCCGGTCACCGAATCGGCGTTGCGCGACAGGTCGGCCGCCGTGCCTTCGGCCACCAGATTGCCACCGCGTTTGCCGGCACCGGGGCCGATGTCGATGATGTGGTCGGCACGGCGGATGGTGTCTTCGTCGTGCTCCACCACCACCAGCGTATTGCCTTTTTCGCTCAGGTTGTGCAAGGCACGCAGCAGGATCGCGTTGTCTCGGGCGTGCAGGCCGATGGTGGGTTCGTCCAGCACGTAACACACGCCCTGCAAATTGCTGCCCAGTTGCGCCGCCAGGCGAATGCGCTGCGCCTCGCCGCCACTGAGCGTGGGTGCGCCGCGGTCCAGCGTGAGGTAGGCCAGGCCGACTTCTTCCAGGAATTCAAGTCGGCTCTTGATTTCCGGGAGCAGGTCATGGGCGATGTCGGTTTCGCGCTGGCTCAGCGTGCCTTGGGTCTGAAGGTTGCCGATCCATTGGCGGATTTCCGTCACACTCATGCGCGCCAGTTCGGTGATGCCGACACCGCTGAATTTCACCGCACGGGCGGTCGGGTTCAGGCGTGTGCCCTGGCAGGACAGACACGCGGTGTCGGCCACATCGTCCAACTCGGGTTCGCCGAAGGTTTTTTCGCGGCCCGAGGCGTCGTTGTCCTGCACTGAGTCGTCCAGCGCCTTGCGTTGCTCTTTGGTAAGGCGAACACCGGTGCCAACACATTCCTGGCACCAGCCGTGTTTGCTGTTGTAGGAAAACAGGCGCGGGTCCAGTTCCACATAGGAAGTGGCGCACACCGGGCAGGCGCGTTTGGTCGAGAAGACTTCAAGCTTGCCAATGCTTGCCGCTGGCGTACCTTCGTGCATCGCTTCGCGCAGGCCGCCAAGCTGGCTCAAGACGTGCACCACACCTTTGCCATGCGTCAGGGCCGCGGCTAGGGCTTCACGCAAGCGCGATTCGCGCTCTGGCAAAACGTCCAGACTGATGACCGGCAGCTCGATGGTGTGTTCCTTGAAGCGGTCAATGCGCGGGAAATTCGTTGTCGGCAAAAAATTGCCATCTACGCGCAAGTGGGTGAAACCGCGCGGACGGGCCCAGTCGGCCAGTTCGGTGTAGACCCCTTTGCGGTTCATCACCAAAGGCGACAACAGTCCGATGTGCTGGCCGCGGTAGCTTTTGAGCAGCTGCGCGGCAATGCTGTCAGGCGTTTGCGGCGCCACGGCAGCACCATCGTGGATGCAATGTTGCGTGCCGAGCTTGACAAACAACAGGCGCAAAAAATGCCACACCTCGGTGGTGGTGCCCACCGTGCTCTTGCGCCCGCCGCGCGAGAGGCGCTGCTCGATCGCCACCGTCGGCGGAATGCCGTAGACGGCGTCCACCTCGGGCCGCCCGGCCGGTTGCACGATGCTGCGGGCGTAGGCGTTGAGCGATTCGAGGTAACGGCGCTGGCCTTCGTTGAACAAAATGTCAAACGCCAAAGTCGACTTGCCGGAGCCGCTGACGCCCGTGATCACATTGAATTTTCCCCGCGGGATGTTGACGCTCAAGGACTTGAGGTTGTGCTCTTTGGCGTTGATGATCTGGATGCAGTTTTCGGCTGGCGCAATTGAATTGGGGTCAGCAGGCAATTTGGGGTCAGATCGCAATTTCGCGGAAGAATGCAAACTACCAGCCCGTCGTGAACCCGAAATTGGGCTCTGACCCCAATTTTCCTGCTGACCCCAATCCAATTGAGGCGACGCCACCTGGTGTGACCCCAGCCCCAGCACCTGTTCATACTCGCGCAGCGCCCGGCCGGTGTGCGAGCTTTGGTGCTGGCGCAGGTCATCGGGCGTACCGACCGCAATCACCTCGCCGCCGGCTTCGCCGCCCTCCGGGCCCAGGTCAACCAGCCAATCGCTGGAGCGGATCACGTCCAGGTTGTGCTCGATCACGATGATCGAGTGCCCCGCCGCCAGCAGCTTGCGCATGGCGCGCATGAGTTTGGCGATGTCGTCAAAATGCAGGCCGGTGGTGGGCTCGTCGAACATGAACAGCGTGCCGCGCCAGGCCAGCGGCTGCTTGCTGGCTGAAGCGCTTTTGGACGATCCGGCCAGGAAACCGGCCAATTTCAGGCGCTGCGACTCGCCGCCGGACAGCGTCGGCACAGGCTGGCCGAGTTTGACGTACTCCAGGCCGACGTCGATGATCGGCTGCAGGGCGCGGATGACGTCGCGGTCGTTCTCGAACACCAACGCCGCTTCACTGACGGTGAGGTTCAGCACATCGGCCACATTCAGAGGCGTCATGCGCGCGGATGCTGCCGCCCGTCGCTCGATCGTCACTTCCAATATTTCCGGGCGGTATCGTTTGCCATCGCAATCCTGGCAGCGCAAATAGACGTCGCTCAGGAATTGCATTTCCACGTGTTCAAAACCCGAGCCGCCGCACAGGGCGCAGCGGCCATCGCCATTGTTGAAGCTGAATTTGGTGGCGGTATAGCCGCGCTGGCGCGCCAGCTGGGCGTTGGCGAATATCTCGCGGATGGCGTCCCAGGCGCCCACATAACTGGCCGGGTTGGAGCGCGCGGTTTTTCCAATCGGCGATTGATCGACAAACACCACGTCACCCAGGTGGTCAGCGCCCAAAAGCCGGCCGTGCGCGCCCGGCGTTTCGGTGGCCTTGCCGAAGTGGCGCACCAGCGCCGGGTGCAAGACGTCCTGGATCAGCGTCGACTTGCCGGAGCCACTGACGCCTGTCACGCACACCAGCGACTGCAACGGGAATTCGACCGTCACGTTTTTCAGGTTGTGCTCGGTGGCGCCTTCGAGAATCAGCTTGGGCGTATTTTGTGCAACCAGGCGCTTGAAACCCATCCCCACCTGTTTGCGCCCGCCCAGATAGGCGCCGGTCAAGGTGTCGGCGTTTTGCAGGTCATGGGTGGATCCGTCAAAAACAATGCGCCCGCCGAGTTCTCCGGGGCCCGGGCCCATGTCAATCATGCGGTCTGCCGCCAGCATCACCGCCGGGTCGTGCTCAACCACCACCAGGGTGTTGCCGGCGTCACGCAGGCGCTGCATGGCAACGATGATGCGGTTCATGTCGCGCGGGTGCAGGCCAATGCTGGGCTCGTCCAGGACGAACAATGTGTTGACCAGCGAGGTGCCCAAAGCCGTGGTCAGGTTGATGCGTTGTACTTCGCCGCCCGACAGGGTGCGGCTTTGCCGGTCCAGCGTCAGGTACCCAATGCCGACGTCGCACAGGTATTTGAGCCGCGTGCAGATTTCCTCAAGCAATAGTTTCAGCGCCTGGGATTCGCCGTCTTTTGCCGCCTCCATCCTACGGGCCGTGATCAAATCAAAAAACCGCCGCAACCGCTCCAGCGGCAAAGTCATCAGGTCATGCAGGCATAGGCCAGGCAAGTCTTCGAGCTGCACCTGCTGCCACTTCACGCCGTGTGGCAAGAAGCGCTTGCTCGGCTCCAGAACCGCGTCTGCATCGGCTTTGCTTCCAATGCGCCACAACAAACTGTCGGTCTTGAGGCGCGCGCCAGCGCAGGCGTGGCAGGTTGTGTAACTGCGGTATTTCGACAGCAGCACGCGAATATGCATCTTGTAGGCTTTGGTCTCCAGGTATTCGAAGAATCGTTTGATGCCAAACCAGTGCTGGTTCCACTTGCCGTTCCAGTGGGGTGAACCATTGATGACCCACTGCTGGTGCTCGCGGCTGAGTTTGTACCAGGGCGTGTCGCGCGGAATGCCGGCGGCCTCGCTGTGGCGCATCAGATCGTCCTGGCACTCCTGCCAGGCGGGGGTCTGCATTGGTTTGACGGCTCCGGCGCGCAGCGTCTTTTTCTCGTCTGGGATGACCAGGCCGTAATCGACGCCAATCACCCGCCCAAAGCCGCGGCAGGTTTCGCAGGCGCCCACTGCCGAGTTGAAGGAGAACATCGACGCGATCGGATCAACATAACGGATGTCGCTTTCGGCGCAGTGCAGGCCAGTGGAGAATTTCCAGACTGAAAATACCCCCACGCTTGTCGCTTCGCGTACTGCGCTGCCCCCCGTGGGGGCCCAATTTTTCACTGGGCCGTCCCAAGAAAAATTCGCCCCCTCGGGGGGCA
>JANNYX010000551.1:0-2894 GCA_031410295.1 Rhodoferax sp. | reverse complement strand
GACTCTTCGTGAATGCGTTTGACGATCTCGGGTGGCGTGCCAGCCGGCGCCAACATGCCAAACCAACTGCTGGCGTTGAAGCCTTTGAGCAGCTTCGGGTCGGTCTCTTCGAGCGTCGGCACATCGGGCAAATTCACCGAGCGTTTGTCGCTGGTCACGGCGAAGGCCTTTAGTTTTCCGGCCTTGATTTGTTGCAGCGACGACGGCAGGTTGTCAAACATCACGTCGACATTGCCGGACAGCAGCGCCAGCACCGCCGGGCCGGAGCCGGTGTACGGAATGTGCGTCATGTAGGTGCCAGTCATGGTCTTGAACAATTCCGCCGAGAGATGGATGGAGGTGCCATTGCCACTGGACGCCACGTTGAGCTTGCCGGGGTTGGCCTTGGCGTATTTGATGAAATCCGCCACGTTGTTGATGCCCAGTTTGGCGGCATTCTCGGCGTTCATGACCATCACGTTGGGCACGCCCGCCACCAACACCACCGGTGCGAAATCTTTCTGCGGGTCAAACGGCATTTTCGCGCCGTACAGCGCCTTGTTGATGCCATGCGTGGCAACCGTGCCCATCACCAGGGTGTGCCCGTCCGGTGCCGATTTGGCGACAACGTCCGAGCCATTGTTGCCGCCCGCGCCCGGACGGTTTTCCACCACAAAGGGCTGAGTAAACGCCTTGGAGAGTTCCGCCGCCATCGCTCGGGCCAGGATGTCGGTGGTACCCGCCGGCGTGTAGGGCACGACGATGCGCACCGGCTTGCTCGGCCAGGCCTGCGCCAAGGCATCGGGCGCCGCCAATGCAATTGCCGCCAGTGCAAGTGACGCGAGTGCAAGGCTTCGCAATGGGGTGAGGGTTTGACTCATGGTTGTCTCCTTCTGGATTTAAGACTCAAGCGTGCCGGCGCCGGGTTCAGATAACGATACCACCGTCAATCACCAGATTGGCGCCATGGGTGAAGCTCGCCTCGGGCGAGAGCAGGTACACAATGCCCGAGGCGATCTCATGCGCCTGACCAATGCGCTGCTGGGCGGCAAGGCCTTCGATACGTTGGCGGTGCGGGGCATTGGCAAGCGCCTGCGCAATCATCGGCGTGTCCGTGGCGCCAGGTGAAAGCGTGTTGACGCGAATACCCTGGGCCGCCAGCACGCGTGCAGCGTTTTTCGCCAGGGCAATCACGCCGCCCTTGCTGGCCGCGTAGGCCGCTGTGCCCGAGAGCCCGCCGCCGCGCAGACCGGCAATGCTGGCCACCGCGCACATGCGGGCGCCCGGCGGCATCACCCTTGCGGCTTCGCGCATGCACAGCCAGGTGCCGATCACATTGACGTCGTGGATGCGGCGAAACTGCGCCACGCTGATGTCCATGAAAGGTGTGGTGTCCACCACGCCGGCACAGGTGACCAGCGCATCGAGCCTGCCCAAATGCAAAAGCGCAGCTTCAAAGGCTTTTTTGACCTGCGCCTCGTCGGCCACGTCCGCCGCAAAAGCCGCGTGGCGGGTGCCCTGCCCTTCGAGTTCGGCCTGCATGGCCACATCCTGCGCGCCGCTGATGTTGAGGTCAATGCCAAAAGTGTCATACCCCTTGGCCGCCAGCGCCAACACCGTCGCCGCACCAATGCCGCTGGCGCTGCCGGTGACGATGCAGGTGGGATGAGTCATCGTCAACGCTTCAATGCCAACCGGCAATTTTTCGCCGGGCCGCCCCAAGAAAAATTAGCCCCCTTGGGGGGCAGCGACCCGCGAAGCGGCGGAGCGTGGGGGCCACGTCTCAGTCAGCGAATTTGCCGGCGGCTTCAATCAGCGGTTTGAGCTTGGCGATTTCTGCGGTGACAAAGGCTTTGTGTCCGGCGGGATCGACACGGCGATCCGTCACCACGATGGCGCCCAAACCTTCCTGCTTCTTGATGAAGTCCGGATCCTTGAGGGCAATCTTCAAGGCGTCGTTGAGTTGCTTGAGCACTGGCGCGGGGGTGCCTTTGGGGGCGTACAACCCGTGCCAGATGGTCAGCTCAAAACCTTTCAAGCCCATTTCCTGCAGCGTCGGATAGTCTTTGAGCAGCTTGTGGCCTGACAAAGGTTTGGCCGTGGTCACGGCAAAAGCCTTGACACGTCCACCTTCGATTTGCTGGGTGGTATTGGTGGTCTGGTCGCACATCAGGTCGACCTGGCCGCCCACCAGCGCATTCATGGCGGGTGCCGTGCCGCTGAATGGGATGGTGGTCATGGCCTCTTTGGCGTTCACGGCCGCCTGCCACATCAGGCCGCACAGGTGCGACGCGGAGCCCAGACCCGCGTGGGCGATGTTGAGTTTTCCGCTGTTGGCCTTGATGTAGTTTTCAAAATCGCGGTAGGTGTTGGCGGGCAGCTGCGGCTTGCCAATGAGTGTCATGGGCACGTCGTTGATCATGCCGAGGTATTCAAAATCTTCCAGCGGCTTGTAGGCAAGCTTGCGGTACAGGCCGGCGGTCGCCGCCATGCCGATGTGCCAAACCAGCAAGGTGTGGCCGTCATTGGTGGCTTTGGCGACTTTGGTGGCGCCGATGGTGCCGCCTGCGCCATTGACGTTTTCAACGACAAAATTGCTTTCCGGTATGGCTTTGCGCATGGCTTCGGCCAAATCGCGGGCAACTTTGTCGGTGGGGCCGCCAGCGGCAAAAGGCACGACAAAACTGATGGGTTTGCTGCCAGGATAGATTTGTGCTGCGGCTTGGATGCCGACCAGAAGCGCAGCGGCCGCTGCGACACAAATGAGGATCTTCTTCATGACTTTGTTCCAGATAAAAAACGGGCAATGAGGGTGAGTGAAAGCATGACGCGGGACACATTATCCCAGCCTACGCAAATACCCGTTGTCAGCTATTTGTAGCTGCGGGCGTCTTCGATGACCTTGCCGTCGTTGG
>JANNYX010000550.1:0-8695 GCA_031410295.1 Rhodoferax sp. | reverse complement strand
CCCACCTTGCCAATGCTGCTGCCTCTCAAAGTGCGCGGCTTGCAGCTGAAAAACCGCATCGTTGTCTCACCCATGGCCACCTACAGCGCGGTCGAGGGTGTGGTGCAGGACTTTCACCTGGTGCACCTGGGTGCCCGGGCGTTGGGGGGCGCCGCGCTGGTGTTTGTCGAGATGACCAGCCCTACGCCCGAGGGCCGCATCACACCGGCTTGCACTGGCTTGTGGAACGACGAACAAGCGGCGGCGTTGGCCCGCATCGTCAAATTCGTCCATAGCCAAAGTAGCGCCAGGATCGGCATGCAGCTGGGCCACAGCGGCCCCAAAGGTTCGACGCAACTCGGTTGGGAAGCGGCGGATGAACCGCTGGTGGACGCTGGCGCCAATTGGCCTGTCATCGCTGCCAGTGCGCTGGCTTACGGCGCGCAGAACCAGATGCCGCAGGCGATGACGCGCGCCGACATGACGGCGATGACGCAGGCGTTTGCCGACGCAACACGCAGGGCGGACGAAGCCGGTTTTGATTGGCTGGAGCTGCATTGCGCCCACGGCTACCTGCTCTCGTGCTTCATTTCGCCCTTGACCAATCTGCGCACGGACAGGTATGGCGGCGGCATCGCGCAGCGTTGCCGTTATCCGCTGGAAGTTTTCGCCGCCATGCGCGCCGTGTGGCCCGCAGCCAAACCCATGAGTGTGCGCATTTCGGCCCACGACTGGGCCGAAGGTGGCAACACGGCTGATGACGCCGTTGTGATCGCAGGCCTCTTCAAGGCCGCAGGCTGCGACGTGATCGACGTCTCCTCCGGCCAAACCACGCGCGCCGCCAAACCGGTGTATGGCCGCATGTACCAAACGCCGTTTTCGGATCGCATCCGCAATGAAGTCGGCATCCAGACCATCGCCGTGGGCGCCATCACCGATGCCGACCAGGCCAACAGCATCATTGCCGCGGGCCGGGCGGACCTGTGCGCCATCGCACGACCGCACCTGGCTGATGCCGCCTGGACCTTGCATGAAGCCGCCAGCTTGTTGTCGCGTGACGTCGACTGGCCCAAACAGTACTGGAGCGGGCGCGACCAGCTGGTCCGTGAAACTTTAAAGAAAAACCAAGTAGAGGCCGACGTAAATAAAGAGTTGTTTGCTATTAAAAACGTAGTAAATGAGGACACTTGAAATGGATTTCGAAGCGCGCGTTCAAGGCACCACGACGGCGGAGCACCCGCAGGAGTTGCGCCTGTGGCTGCGTCTCTTGACCTGCACGCAGTTGATCGAACAAAACATCCGCAGCAAGCTGCGCAGCCAGTTTGGCACGACCCTGCCGCGGTTTGACCTGATGGCGCAACTGGAGCGTTCGCCGCTGGGGTTGAAGATGAACGAATTGTCCAGCCGCATGATGGTGACACGCGGCAACATCACCGGCATCACCGACCAGCTGGCCGCCGAAGGCCTGGTCGAACGCGTCGAAGTTGATGGCGACAAACGCGCCTGGCGGGTGCGCCTGACGGTCAAGGGGCGGGAGGTCTTCAACGCGCTGGCCATGGCGCATGAAGACTGGATCGTTCAGACGTTTGCCGGTTTGGGCAAGAACGAAGTCACGCAGCTGCATGGCCTATTGGGGCGCGTGAAAGAAAAACTTCCCAAAAAATCGCTGGCGCCGGCACCCCAATCGAAACTGACACTGGCCACTTCGCGCAAACCCGCAATACTTGCAAATCCAAAATGAAACACTACATCTCCACCGCCAACCCCATGCGCCCGCGCTTCGAAGCCAAGGCCAATTACCAGGCGCGGCATTTCAGTTGGGCCTGTGACGCAAGCGGCGTTGGCACGCTCACCCTGAACCGGCCTGAGCGCAAGAATCCGCTCACCTTCGAGTCTTATGCCGAATTGCGCGAACTGTTTGACAGCCTCAACCAGGCAACCGACGTGAAAGCGGTGGTGATCACCGGCGCCGGCGGCAATTTTTGCAGCGGCGGCGACGTGCATGAAATCATCGGCCCGCTGTTGAAAATGAGCATGCCCGAGCAACTCGAATTTACCCGCATGACCGGCGCCCTGGTGCGCGCCATGCGCAATTGCCCGCAACCGGTGATTGGCGCCATCGACGGCATTTGCGCGGGGGCTGGCGCCATGGTGGCGCTGGCCTGCGACCTGCGTTACGGCAGTGCCAACAGCAAGACGGCGTTTCTGTTCACGCGCGTCGGTCTTGCGGGCGCCGACATGGCCGCCTGCGCCCTGTTGCCACGGGTGATCGGGCAGGGCCGGGCGTCTGAACTTTTATACACCGGCCGCGTGATGACCGCGCAGGAAGGCCTGGCCTGGGGGTTTTTCAACGCCTTGCACGAACCCGGCGAACTGCTGGCCAAGACGCAGGCACTTGCCGCAGAACTCGCCGCCGGCCCCACCTTTGGCCACAGCATGACCAAGACCATGCTGCAACATGAGTGGGCGATGACGATCGACCAGGCCATCGAAGCCGAAGCCCAGGCGCAGGCGATTTGCATGCAGACCAAAGACTTTCGCCGCGCCTACGAGGCCTTTGCGGCGAAACAAAAACCGGTGTTCGCAGGAGACTGAGCATGTCGCGCACGGTGCCCCAGAATCGCGTGGCCGACGGTTTTGTCGCCGCCCGGATGCCGCCGTTGGCGCAGCTGCCGCAGTTTCGTTTTGACCGGCCCGAGCTGCAGTTCGGCCCGCAACTCAATTTGGTTGAAGAGCTGTTCGACAAGGCGGTGGCCAAAGGATTCTCAAACTTTCCGCTTCTGCGTTCGCCGAAAATTGTGCTCACCTATGCCGATGTGCGAGACCGCGTTGACCGCATCGCCCGGGTGTTGGTGGAAGACTTTGGCCTGCGGCCGGGCAACCGCGTGTTGCTGCGCGGCGGCAATTCGATCGGCATGGCGCTGGGCTGGCTGGCCGTGGTGAAGGCTGGACTGATCGCCGTGGCGACCATGCCGCTGTTGCGCGCCAAAGAGCTGGGCGACGTCATCGAAAAGGCGCAACCCAGCCTGGCCTTGTGTGACTTCATGCTGATTGAGGAACTGAAGCTGGCACAGTCGCAGCAGTCTGCATTGCACACCATCGTTCCCTTCAACCTGATGAATGAGCCCGGTTCGCTGGCCGTGTTGGCGTCGCAACAGCAAGCCAATTTCACCGCCTGGCCAAGCGCCGCAACCGACATTGCCATGATGGCCTTCACGTCTGGCACTACGGGCAAACCCAAAGCGGCACTGCACAGCCACCGTGACATCCTGGCCGCCTGCGAGTGCTGGCCGCGCCAGGTGCTCAAGGCCGGGCCGGGCGATATGGTGATCGGCTCGCCGCCGCTGGCTTTCACCTTTGGCCTGGGCGGCCTGCTGATCTTCCCGATGTGGGCCGGGGCCAGCGTGTATTTTCACAATGCGCCCTACACCCCTGAAAGCATGGCCCGGGTGATCCACGACGTCGGTGCGACCATCTGTTACACCGCGCCGACCTTTTACCGGCAGATGGCGCCCATCATCGAATCCTTGAATGCAGAGCGTGGCAAACCGGCCTTGCGCGTCTGTGTGAGCGCGGGCGAAAACCTGCCCGACACCACCCGCACACTCTGGCGCGAGGCCAGCGGCATTGAAATGACCGACGGCATCGGCGCCACCGAGATGTTCCACATTTTTATCTCGTCACCACCCGATGAGGTGCGCCGCGGGGCGATTGGCAAAGTGGTGCCGGGTTACACCGCCCGGGTGGTTGACGATGCCGGGCAAGAAGTGCTCACAGGCACGGTGGGCAAACTGGCGGTGGTAGGACCTACCGGCTGCAAATACCTGGACGATCCGCGTCAAACTGCTTACGTGAAGAACGGCTGGAACTTTCCCGGCGACGCGTTTTCGCAAGACGCCGATGGTTATTTTTATTACCATGCGCGCACCGACGACATGATCGTCACGGCGGGGTACAACGTCGGCGCACCCGAGGTTGAAGACGCCTTGTTGGGCCATCCGGCGGTGGCGGAATGTGGGGTGGTGGGCAAGCTGGATGCGCAACGCGGCACCATCATCAAGGCGTTTTGTGTGCTGAAGGCCGGGCACGCTGCCGATGCGCTGATGGTGAAAACCTTGCAGGACCACGTCAAGGCCGCCATTGCGCCTTACAAATACCCGCGTGAGATTGAGTTTGTCAGCGCTTTGCCGCGCACCGAAACCGGCAAGTTGCAGCGCTTCAGGCTCAAGTCTGCGTGACCCTCAACGCGCCAACACAGAGCCTGCAATGCAACACCTTCAACCGCCCAGATGGGCCCCCGCAAAAGGGTACGCCAATGGCATCGCTGCCCGCGGCACCCAAATTTTTGTTGGCGGCCAGATTGGCTGGAACGCCCAGCAGCAATTTGAAAGTGATGATTTCATCTTGCAAACCGCGCAAGCCTTGCGCAATGTTGTGGCGGTGCTGCAAGCCGGTGGCGCCGGGCCAGAGCACATGGTGCGCATGACCTGGTACATCGTGGACCGGCTCGAATACAACGCCCGCCTAAAGGAGCTGGGCGGCGTTTACCGCGAGATCATCGGGCGCCATTTTCCGGCCATGACCTGCGTGCAGGTGGCGGCGCTGGTCGAAGCGCGGGCAAAGGTCGAAATCGAGGTGACGGCAGTGTTGCCCGACTGAACAGCGTGGGGCCATTCAAGTTGGCAGCGGAATAGCACCCAAACCTGCCAGAATTGGCGCATGAACAAATGCAGGTCACCTTGCTGCTGACCGTGGCTTTCCCTCCCTGTGCAAGGTGGTGCAAGCGCGGGCTGACTGCCGTGATGTTGGCGTTGCTGGCAGGTTGCGCCGACTTGGGCTATGTCCTGCAATCGGCGCAAGGGCACTTCGGCATGTTGCAGGCCGCCAAACCCGTCGAAGAATGGTTGGCCGAGCCCGACCCACTGCCGTCTTTGAAGCGCCAGCTCGAGCTGGCGCAGCGCCTGCGCCGCTTTGCCGTCACCGGGCTGGGCCTGCCCGACAACGCCAGTTACACCCGTTACGCCGATGTGAAACGCACGGCGGTGGTGTGGAACGTGGTGGCCGCGCCAGCCTTGTCCCTGACCCTGAAAACCTGGTGTTTCCCGGTGGCCGGCTGTGTCGGGTACCGCGGTTATTTTGATGAAACGGATGCCAGGGCGATGGCAGCCGAGCTCAAAGCGCAGGGCCTGGAAGTGAGTGTCTACGGGGTGCCGGCGTATTCCACCCTGGGCTGGATGAACTGGGCCGGCGGTGACCCTTTGCTCAACACCTTCATCCATTACCCGGAGGGTGAACTGGCGCGCCTGATATTTCACGAATTGGCGCACCAAGTCGTTTACGCCAAAGACGACACCACCTTCAACGAATCGTTTGCGACGGCGGTCGAACGCCTGGGCGGCAACCAGTGGCTGGCGCAGCACGGCTCACCGGCGGCAAAACGCCAGTTTGATGCCAACTCGGAACGCCGCGCCCAGTTTCGCGCCTTGACGCAGGCCACACGCCAGGGCTTGAGCAAAATCTATGAATCAAACAGCGATAAGGCCGTCAACAGCACTGAAAAGCTTGCTATTAAAGAGGTAGCAATGGCTGAATTCAAGGCGAACTATGCGCGCCTTCGCGCCGATTGGCAGGCGCGCTCGGCCACGCCCCAGACCTTCAGTTTTTACGACAACTGGGTGGCCAACGCCAACAATGCCTCGTTGGGTGCGCAGGCCGCCTACGACGAGTTGGCGCCGCAGTTCGAAGCCTTGTTCCAGCAAATCGAAGCGCAATCACCACCCGCGGCGCAATCGCCCTGGCCGAGGTTTTATGCTGCCGTCCAGCAGCTGGCGGCCTTGCCCAAGGCGGAACGCCGCCAAGCGCTGGGTTCAGCGTCAGCAGCATCACCGGGCCCGCTTGCGGCGCAAAAATAGGAGACCACCTTGGCCGACATTCATATCCATCGAGAGCACAGCCTGGGCCTGGCACAGGCGCGCAAGGTTGCTTACCGCTGGGCCGAACAAGCCGAGAAGGGCTTGCAAATGGACTGTACTTATGAAGAGGGCGACAGCCGTGATGAAGTCTGTTTCAGCCGTGCGGGTGTTTCGGGAACCCTTGAAGTCACACCAGACAAGTTTGAACTCAATGCCAAACTCGGCTTTTTGCTGGGCGCGTTCAAGGGCCGGATTGAAAGTGAAATTGTGAAGAACCTGGACGCTCTCTTGGCCGATACAGCGCCCGCCCCGGTCAAAAAAGCGGCCGGAAAAAAGTCTGCGGCCAAATAAAGCGTCAAAAATAAGCGTTGTTTTTAGTGCATCGATTTGTAACAAAATTGACATTTCAAACTAGAATTTCGCCATGAGCCTGAATCAGCTGGATGATCTGCCAATCTGGAATGAGTCTTTGCCCTTGCCCCTGGTCACCGACGACTCCGAGTTGTTCGAAAGCCAGATTTTGCTGGGCGGCATTTCGCTGGTTCTCAGCCGTCTGCATCCGAACCAGGGCAAGAACCTTTTCACCTACACCCGGGGTCTGGCACGCAAACTGACACACCTGCTCGAATTTTCAGGTTCGCATGAAGCCGATCTGGGCCGTCAGTTGGTGCAGTCGATGCGCCCCGACAGTGTGCATCTGGGCCAGTCGCTGGCCGAATGTGAACATGCGCTGGACGCTGGCACCTTGATCGTTTTCCGGCGCATGCAAACGCAGGCGCTTAGAGACGAACAGGCCAGCGTGGTGAAGGCGCAAAACGACTCCCGGTATGGCGCGTCGCTGGCCGCCGCACTGAACACGGCGCCGCTCGCGCAAACAGGCTGACGCCGTGAACCGCGCGGCGCCCGGTTTGGCCGGGGCGTCGCGGTGAGCCGCTGTGGCTCAGCTCAGGGATTCGATCAGGTCGATATATTGCTGCATCGCAACTTTGCCTTCCGTGCCCTTGAGGCCGTTCCAGGCGTCCCATTTGGCGCGGCCCACCATGTCGGCAAACCCCGGCTTCTTCTCGGTGTTGTCGCCCACGCTGCCCTGCTTGTACAGGGCGTAGATTTTCAGCAGCGTGGCATTGTCCGGGCGTTCGCTCAGGTTTTTTGAATTGGCGGCGGCGGCTTCAAATTTTGCTTTCAGGTCGGCCATGGTCGTCTCCGTTGGGGTTGGTGCGCATCGGTCGCGGTGGCCTCCATCTTAAGGGTGATTTGCCCGCAAAATGCGGGTTGAATCCTTTGCCTTCAACTGGAGCCACCATGGTTACCCGAATCATCGCCCAAGAGGCTGCCATGCATGCGGCGCGTGTGTTGCGCAAGAACCTGTCGGAAGCGGCGCTGGGCAGCCTGGGCCTGCGCGGCGAACGCATGAGCAAGGTCGACACGGCCTGGCTGCGCATGGATTCAAAAACCAACCTGATGATGATCGTCGGTGTCTGGGTCATCCAACCGGGCATAAGGTATGACGCCGTGTGCGCGCGCGTTCAGGAGCGCCTGCTCAAGTACCCGCGTTTCGTGCAAAGAGTGGTGCAAGACGCGGCTGGCGCAAGCTGGGTTGCCGATCGCCGCTTTGACATTCACCAACACGTGGTGAGTGAAAAGCTCGCCAAAAAATCCAGGGGCGCCCGCAGCCGGCAACAGGAAGCCCTGCAAGAGCGCGTGGCCGAGCTCGCCGCGTTGCCACTGGACCCGAATCGGCCCCTGTGGCAGTTCCATTTGATTGAAGACTACCAGGGCGGCTCGGCCATGATCGTGCGCATCCACCACTGCATCGCCGACGGCATCGCGCTGATTTCGGTGACGCAGTCGCTGGTTGACGGCGGTGCGCCGCCGCCACAGCACAAAGGCCGTGCGCCCCAACGCGATGGCCTCGAAGGTGTGCAGGACTGGCTTGAAAACAGGCTGCTTGGCACCTTGACCCAGCTGGCGGTGCGGGCGCTCGGGGCGGCGGGCGAGGGCGCCGCCAGGTCGTTTGACAGGTTCCGCGACCCGCAGGGCGGCGTCAAAGAAGGGCTCGATTCCGGCGTTGACCTGGCCCGGCTTGCGGTGCAGCTGGCGGGTGATTCCGCTGCGCTGCTCTTGATGCCCGACGACTCGGCGACGCGCCTCAAGGGCACGCCCGGCACGCGCAAAAAAGTCGCCTGGTGCGCGCCCATTCCCCTGGAAGACGTCAAGGCCGTGGGCAAGGCGCTCAACTGTTCCATCAACGACGTGTTGATGAGCTGTGTGGCCGGCGCGATCGCGCAATACCTGATCGCCAAAGGCGACGAGGTCAGCGGCAAGGAGATTCGCGCCATGGTGCCCGTGAACCTGCGTCCCGTCGAACACGCCTACAAACTTGGCAACCAGTTTGGACTGGCGCCGGTGGTGCTGCCGATAGGTATCGAGAACCCGGTCGAACGCGTCTACGAAGTGCGCCGGCGCATGGGCCTGCTCAAAGGCAGCATGCAACCCTTGTTGGCCTTTGGCATGCTGGCGGTGGCGGGTTTGCTCATCAAGCCGGCGCAGGACGCGTTGTTGAGCCTGTTCTCCAGGAAGACCACCGCCGTGATGACGAATGTGCCGGGGCCGCGCGAGAAGCTCAAATTTTGCGGCGCAACGCTGGAACAGAGCCTCTTTTGGGTGCCGCAAAGTGGCTCGGTCGGCCTGGGCGTGTCCATTCTGAGTTACGGCGGCGGCGTGCAGTTCGGTGTGATTTCCGACGCCAAACTCTGCCCCGATCCGCAGGCCATCATCGATGCGTTTGAACCCGAGTTCGCCAA
>JANNYX010000549.1:0-7297 GCA_031410295.1 Rhodoferax sp. | reverse complement strand
CGCGATTGCAACACGCATGAACGACGCGCTCAAATCACTGATTCCCGCCAAAGACGTGGCCGACTTCGCCGCTCCGCTGGGGCTGCAGCCCACGGCCTCGTCCAGCATTGATGACTTCGCCAAAACCGTCAAGGGCGACTCCGAACTGTGGGGCGGCTACGTCAAGCGCATCGGCTTCACGGCAGAGTCCTGATCGCTCCATGCCCTCGGGCCACTTTCGGGTGGCCATTGTTTTGCCCCACCTCCACCTCCATTCAATCTTCAGCATCCCATGACATACCCATCCGTCAAACCTACCCTGCCCATGCTGGCGGCTGTGGCCAGCGTTGTTGCCCTGGTGTCGTGCAGTTCCCTGCCCGGTGGCAGTGAGGTGCCACCCCCGCTCAAAGCGGCCGAAGGCGCAACCCTCAAGATGTGCGGCGTAATCGGCGCGCGCTTTGAGTACCCCAACACCGAACTGCGCGAAGCCGCGCCCATCGCCGCAGGCGCGGTCACGCTGTCCGGCCGGCCGATCGCCGCGCACTGCCAGATTTCAGGCCGTATGTTCGCTCGCAAAGGCATTGACGGGCAAGACTACGCCATTGGCTTCGAAGTCCGCCTGCCAACCGAATGGAATGGCCGTTTCTTTCACCAGGTCAACGGCGGCATCGACGGCGTGGTGCAGCCCGCCTACGGCCCGAACACCAACAGCGCCGGCGCGCTGGCGCAAGGATTTGCCGTCATCAGCTCCGACGCCGGCCACAACGGCCGCCAAAACCCCAAGTTTGGGGAAGAGCCCACCGCCCGCACCGACTACGGTTACGGCGCGGTCGGCAAGCTCACACCCATGGCCAAGAGCCTGATCGCCTTCGCGTACGGCAAAGGGCCCGACCGTTCCTACATCGGCGGCTGCAGCAATGGGGGCCGCCACACGATGGTGGCGGCGTCGCGTTACGGTGACCAGTACGACGGCTACCTGGTGGGCGCACCGGGCTATCGCCTGCCCAACGCCGCACTGGCGCAGTTGTGGGCGGCGCCAAAATGGAACGAACTGGCGACACCGGACGCCATCGTCAACCACCCCTTTGCGCCCAACGTCAAAATCCCCGATTTGGGCAGCGCCCTGAATGAGGCGGAGCGCCAAACGGTCGCCAACGCCGTGCTCGACAAATGTGATGCGCTGGATGGCGCCAGGGACGGCATGGTGCAGGATGTCAAGGCCTGCCAGGCTGCGTTTGATGTAGCGCGCGATGTGGCAACGTGTTCCGGGTATAGCCTGGGTTCACGCCACGGCCAATGTTTGACGCAACCCCAGAAAGACCTGTTGGCGCAGGTGTTTGCCGGCGGCAAGACGCCGTCGGGTCAATTGATTTACAGCAGCTTCCCGTGGGACACCGGCATCGCCGCGCCCAACTGGGCAAGCTGGAAGTTCGTCAACTCACAGGTGCTCGATCCGGCGGCGGGCAACATCTTCATGAGCCCCGCGCGCAATATCGCCGGGCTGTCCACCATCGATCTGGACGAAGCTTACAAAGCCATTTTTGCGGTAGCGGCGCCCTTCACAGAATCGGCAGACACGGTGATCACCCCGCCCGGCAAGGAAAACCCCAGCAATCTGGCCGCCTTGCGCTCGCGCGGCGCGAAGATGCTGATGTACCACGGTGTAAGCGATGCCATCTTCTCGGCCAACGACAGCGCTGCCTGGTGGGACCGCCTGAACAGCGCACAGGGTGGCCGCGCCGCTGATTTCGCGCGTTATTTCCCCGTGCCGGGCATGGCGCATTGCAGCGGCGGCCCCTCGACCGACCGCTTCGATGGCCTCTCGGCGCTGGTGAAATGGGTGGAACAGGGCGACGCGCCCAGCCAGCTCTTTGCCGGTGCCCGTGGCCCGGGCAACACGGCGGGCGCCAACGCCGACGTACCCAGGGAATGGTCGCCCACGCGCACCCGCCCCTTGTGCCCCTACCCCCAGGTGGCACGTTACAACGGCAACGGCGACGTGGAAGATGCCGGCAATTTCAGCTGCAAATGATGCGCGGGGTCAGCGCGGGGTGCTGCGCATTTGGGGCACGGTTGGCGATTTTTGGAGTGTGAACGATGAAACAATACTTGTTGATGTTGTTGGCAGGTTTGGCCGCCTCGGTTCAGGCCCAGACACCCGATTGCGCCGCGCTGGCCGCCAAGGCTGTCGCCGTGGCGCCCGGTGTCAAACTAACGACCCAGCTGATCGCGGCAGACAGCGTGCGGCCACCTGGCGCCACCACGGGCCCCATGCTCGGCGCGCACTGTCTGGTGACTGGTCGCATGAACGAGCGTCTGGGGCAAGATGGCAAGCCCTACCACATCGGCTTTGAAATGCGCTTGCCGACCCAATGGAACGGGCGCTTCCTGTACCAGGGCGGCGGCGGCAACGACGGCGTGGTCCGCCCCGCGATCGGTCCACAGGCCACGCCCGTTTTCGCCTTGAACAAAGGTTTTGCGGTGGTCACGACTGACGCCGGCCACCAGGGTCCCACGGCGGATTTCGGCTTCGACCCGATCGCCCGCACCGACAACGCCTACAACGCACACGACCGCGTGGCCGTCACCGCCAAAGACATCATCCGCAATTTTTATTCCAAAGGCCCTGACAAGTCTTACTTCATCGGTTGCTCTGGCGGTGGCCGCCAGGGCATGATGTTCACGCAGCGCTTTCCCAGTTATTTTGATGGCGTCATTGCCATGGCCCCGGCCATGCGTGTCTCCAGCGGCGCCACCGTCGCGGCGGCGTGGGACACCCAGGCGTTCAACGCCATCGCCCCAGCCGGCGCAGACGGCAAACCGGTGTTGAGCCAGGCCTTGACCAACGCCGACCTGAAATTGCTCAGTGACGGCATCCTGGAGGCCTGCGATGCCCAAGACGGCCTGAAAGACGGCTTGGTCGCCAACCCGGCGGCCTGCAAATTTGAGCCGTCGGTGCTGCAGTGCAAAGGCGCCAAAGACGCCAGTTGCCTGGCGCCAGCGCAAGTGGCCGCCGTCAAAAAAGTCTTTGAAGGCGGCAAGGATTCCATCGGCAGGCCGCTGTATTTCAGTTGGCCCTACGACCCTGGTGTGGGCCACCCGCAAAACGACTGGCGCGCGTGGAAACTCGGCACCTCCACCACGCCCGCGCCGAACTCGCGGCACGTGTTCCTGATGCAGGACGCCCTGCAAGGCTACTTCATCACCCCGCCGGACCGTGGCCTGAGCATCTTCGCCTTCAACTTTGACCAGGACCCGGCCCGCATGGCGGCGCACTCCTGGATTTTTGACACCGCGGCCGATGCCAAACTCGCCGCTTACAAGGCACGCGGTGGCAAGCTGTTGATCGCCCACGGCCTGGCCGATCCGATTTTTTCGCCCCATGAGGCCATCGACTATTACCAGCGCCTGAGCGCGGAGAACGGCGCGTCAACAGCAGATTTCGCGCGCCTCTTCCTGATCCCCGGCATGGGCCACTGCCAGGGTGGCGCAGCGACCGATTCCTGGGACGGCCTGCAGGCGCTGGTGGACTGGGTTGAAAAAGGCGAGGCGCCCAAACAGATCCTCGCGCGGGGCACGGCCGTGTTCCCCGGGCGCAGCCGGCCGCTTTGCCCGTTCCCGCAATACGCGCACTACAAGGGGCAGGGCAATATTGAAGACAGCGCCAGTTTTGAGTGCCGCTGAATCCAGCGACGCCCGGCCCCAGGCCGCAGCGGTTGCGCGGGTTGACAGCCGCTTTCTTGAAAGCCTCATGGGCTACAACGCCCGGCGCGCTTCGCTGGCGATCATCGAGCGGTTTCTGCGCGAAATGGCGGTGTATGAGTTGCGGCCGGTTGATTTTTCGGTGATGTCGCTTGTGACGCACAACCCAGGCATCACCTCAAGCCAGTTGTGTACCGCGCTTGGGCTGTTGCCGCCCAACCTAGTGGGCATGCTCAATGCGCTGCAAAAACGCGCACTGATTGAACGGCGGCCCCACCCCAACGACCGGCGCGCGGTGGGCCTGTACCCAAGTGACGCTGGTGTCACCTTGATGCAGGCCGCCGAAAAGACAGCCGCCCGGCTGGAGCAGGAAGCCACTGCCAAACTGACGGCAGGTGAGACCAAAACCCTTTTGCGCCTGTTGCGAAAAATCTACCTTTAGCCGGGGGCCAAGCCCGGATATGACGGGCATTTGCGGCGCATTTGCACTTTAAACGCGTTTTTTTTGCGATTTTTTCCAATGATTGCGTGGTTTACAGCTATGAATGTTGTAGCGATTGAAATATTGCGCTATAGTTTCTGATCGTTCCCGAATTTGCCATTCAATGCAAGCCGACAAAGCAACCAGGAGTTTCCCGCCATGAGTTCCAAAGACAACGTCTCCATCCACCAGCTGCTGAGCCTGCTCGAATCCCGCTACGCCATTCGCGTAATGTGGGCGCTCAAGGACGGTCATCCGCAAACCTTCCGCTTGTTGCAGGACTCGGTCGGCGGCATCACGCCCAACACCCTGAACACCCGCATCAAGGAGCTGCGCGAGGCCGGCCTGATGACGCACGGCCCTGAAGGTTACACGCTTACCCCCTCGGGAGCGGACCTGATGAAACGCATGTCCGACCTGCAGGCCTTCTCGGTCAAGTGGACCAACAACCAGGCCAAAAAGACCAAGTAAGTTTGGGGCCAGGTGCGCTGGCCCGCACGCCCTCTACCTCGCCCTCGCACCCCCCAGCGGATTCGGGCGACAATCAAAAGGACAGCCAGGCTGTCCTTTTTTTTATCCGCCACCATGAAACACCATCTGCTCGCCGCCCGCGTTTTGCCACACGACGCCGGGCGCGCCATGCTCGTCACCCGCGCCTGGGTGCAGGGGCGCGGCGCAGTGCTGGTGCGCGTCACCGAAGACGCGGTGATCGATATCTCCGCGGTGGCGACGACCTGCAGTGCGTTGCTGGAAATCGCGGGCGCGGCCGAAAAAGTGCGCGCGCTTGGCGTTGCCCCTGGCCGCACTTTGGGCGCCACCGCTGCGGTGCTGGCCAATACAGCGCAGGACGCGCGCAGCGACACCTTGCCGTGGTTGATGGCGCCGTGCGACCTGCAGGCCATCAAGGCGGCGGGGGTGACCTTTGTGTCGTCCATGCTGGAGCGGGTGATTGAAGAAAAAGCCAAAGGCGACCCGGCCCAAGCCGACGCCGTTCGCAAAGCCGTCATTGCGGTGATTGGCAACAACCTGGCCAGGGTGGTGCCTGGCTCGCCCGAAGCGGCACGGCTCAAAGAGGTCTTGATCGCGCAAAACATGTGGTCGCAGTACTTGGAAGTCGGCATTGGTCCCGACGCGGAGATTTTCACCAAGTCGCAACCGATGAGCGCGGTGGGCGTCGGCGCCCTGGTCGGCATCCACCCCAAATCACACTGGAACAACCCCGAGCCGGAGATCGTGCTGGCGGTCAACAGCCGCGGCGAAATCATGGGCGCCTGCCTGGGCAACGATGTGAATCTGCGCGACTTCGAAGGCCGAAGCGCCCTGTTGCTGGGCAAGGCCAAAGACAACAACGCCTCGGCGGCCATCGGCCCGTTCATCCGCCTGTTTGATGAGCACTTCACCCTCGATACCGTGCGCAACTGCGAGCTTGCCGTGCAGGTTGAAGGCCCCGACGGTTTTGTCATGAACGGCAGCAGCGCCATTAGCAAGATCAGCCGCACGCCCGAAGACCTGGTGGGCCAGACCATCAACGCCAACCACCAATACCCGGACGGCTTCATGCTCTTTTTGGGCACCATGTTCGCCCCGACGCAAGACCGCCCCATGCCAGGCCGGCCCGCTGGTGAAGGCTTCACGCATGTCGCGGGCGACCTCGTCAGTGTCTCGACGCCCAGCCTGGGCTGCCTGGTCAACCGCGTCAACACCACCGACAAGATCGCGCCCTGGACCTATGGCGTGGGTGCGCTGATGCAGGACTTGGCGCGCCGGGCTGAATCGCGCCCAGCTTAGCCGCTCAAGAGCTGCTGGCATAATGGCGGACGCTGGTAGCGGGGGCAATTCAAAGCGCATTATCTGGTAGAGAAAATTGTTGGATAAAATACCGCCATTAGGCCGTCAATAAATATTGATATCTTGCTATTAAAATTAGTACTAATTTAGACAATTTAAATTCATTATTTTTTCTTAAATCTCAATTAAACGTATGATTACCACCCCTTCCGGCCTCCAATTCGACGATACCCAAATCGGCTCCGGCGACGAGGCAAAAGCGGGCCAAAGTGTCACCGTGCACTACACCGGCTGGCTCTACAACGACGGCGTGCAGGGCAAAAAATTTGACTCCAGCAAAGACCGCGGCGATCCGTTCGTGTTTTCGCTGGGCGCCGGCATGGTGATCAAGGGCTGGGACGAAGGGGTTGCCGGCATGAAGATCGGCGGCGCGCGCACCCTGATCATTCCGGCCGCGCTAGGTTATGGCGCCCGCGGCGCCGGCGGCGCGATTCCGCCCAACGCCACCTTGAAGTTCGACGTGGAGCTGCTTGGGGTTCGTTAATCAGGCCGTTCTGTGCTGGATGACGAAATGACTTCGCCGCTTTGCGGCATCAATGACTGCGCTTCGCGCCATGACTAGGAACGCCCGTCATCTGTCACCTGTCATATGCCGTTGAAGCCGCAACGCGGCAAAGTAGTTGAGCGAAGCGAAGTCATCACGCAACGCCCTTAAATAGAGGCAAAACCCCCCTTGAATACCCCCAAAAAGCCCACATTTGGCGGGGGTATTCGACGTTTTTTCAAATCCAGCATGTCCGAACCGACCCCCAAACCCGTCCGCCCCAACGATCCCAATCCGCCCTATGACCCCAAGTCATCTCCCGCCGATTCTGCAAACCAATCAGCCGGTGTTCCGCCACAAGGCACAGCGCCGATGACGCCTGAAGAGGCCGAGGCCGCCAGATTTGCGCAGGACGCCGCCAGTGATGTCGACCCGTTAACTGTTGCACAGGCAGAGCTCGCCACGCTGAAAGCCAAGTCCGCTGACCTCGCCGACCAGTTCCTGCGTGCCAAGGCCGACGCCGAGAATTCCCGCCGTCGCGCCGATGACGAGATCACCAAAGCGCGCAAATTTGCCGTGGAGTCGTTCGCCGAAAGCCTGCTGCCTGTGGCCGACAGCCTGGAAGCGGGGCTGGCGATCAAGGACGCCACGGTCGATCAGCTGCCCGAGGGCGAAGCTCTTAGCAATCTACGCCAAGGCGTAGAGGCCACCCTACGCCAATTGACGTCTGCGCTGGAGCGCAACAAGGTCATCGCCATCAACCCCGAAGCGGGCGCGAAGTTTGACCCGCATGTGCACCAGGC
>JANNYX010000548.1:0-4542 GCA_031410295.1 Rhodoferax sp. | reverse complement strand
GCGTTGGGATAACAGCTGATGAAGGTGTCGGGCGCGACGCGGCTCAATTCCTGGATGTACGGGCGCATCAAGGCCGCGCCCAGTGCGCAATTGAGGCCCACCGCCAAGGGTTGGGCATGGCGCACGCTGTACCAGAAGGCGGTGACGGTCTGGCCCGAGAGGATGCGCCCGGAAGCGTCGGTGACTGTGCCGCTGATGATGAGCGGCAGGCGTTCGCCCGAGGCCTCGAAATATTCATCGATGGCGAACAGCGCCGCCTTGGCGTTCAAAGTGTCGAAGATGGTTTCGATCAGCAACACATCGCTGCCGCCTTCGACCAGGGCTTCGACCTGCTCGTAATAGGTGGCGCGCAACGCCTCGAAACTGACATTGCGCGCGCCCGGGTCGTTCACATCCGGGCTGATGCTGGCGGTTTTGGGGGTTGGGCCCAGGGCGCCGGCGACAAAGCGCGGTTTGCCGGGGGTGGAGAATTTGTCGCAGGCGGAGCGGGCCAGTTGCGCCGACGCCAGATTCATTTCGCGCGCCAGATGCGCCATGTCGTAGTCCGCCTGCGCCACGCCGGTGGCGCCGAAGGTGTTGGTCTCGATCAGGTCGGCGCCCGCGGCCAGGTAAGCCTCATGGATGTCGCGGACCACCCCGGGCTGCGTCAGGCACAACAACTCGTTGTTGCCTTTGACGTCTTTGTGAAAACCTTTGAAACGTTCGCCCCGGTAGTGTGACTCGTCCAGGCGCAGGCGCTGGATTTGTGTGCCCATGGCGCCGTCCAGAATGGCGATGCGCTGGGCCAGGATGCCGGGCAGTAGTTGCGCCCGGGTGTAGCGAAGCGAAGGGGGGTGCGAAGGCGATGTCATGCGCCGATTGTAGAAAGGAGCGCCCAACCGCTGCAGCCCACGGACTTGCCGCCCGCCACCAACTTCCTTGGCCCCCGCTTCATCGACAATCAGCGCATGAAGAACCTTCTCCCCAAAGAAGCCTGGGCCTTGCTGAACCAGCATCCTGAAGCGCTGTTTGTCGACGTGCGCATGGAGGTCGAGTCGATTTACGTGGGCCGCCCGCCCGGTGTGCACATGATCGCCTGGTACGAATACCCGGAGTTAACGCCCAACGCGCCGGATTTTGTGCGCCAGGTCGAGCGTGAAGCCCAAAACAACAAAACGCGCACCGTGGTGTTGATCTGCCGCAGTGGCAAACGCACGGTGGACGCCGCCCTGGCCCTGGAAGCCGCCGGCTTCACCGATGTCATCAATGTGGTGCATGGTTTCGAAGGCGATCTGGACGACAAATTTCACCGCTCAACGCGCAATGGTTGGCGTTTTGATGGCTTGCCGTGGGAGCAAATGTAGTTGAATAAAAAAGTTCATAAGTTTCACTGAATAAGGCCGTCTAATAATAATAGTAGTATGCTTCTGTTTATATAGCGTAAAAGTATAATAATTAACTAAAATTTTAAATTGAATCCACAATCAACGGCAAAAACGGCATTGCGAGAAGTGTTCGGTTTCGAACAATTTCGCGGCCACCAGCAAGCCGCCATCGACCACCTGGTGGCAGGCGGCGACGCCCTGGTGCTGATGCCCACCGGCGGCGGCAAATCGCTGTGTTACCAGGTGCCGGCAATCGTGCGCCGCGCCCAGGGCCAAGGCGTTGCCATCGTCATCTCGCCACTGATCGCCTTGATGCACGACCAGGTTGGCGCCTTGCATGAAGCTGGGGTCGACGCGGCCTTCCTGAATTCGACGCTGGATTTCCAGGCGGCGCTGGCGGTCGAACGCCGCTTGCAGCGCGCCGACATCACGCTTTTGTACGTGGCCCCTGAACGCGCCACCACGGCGCGTTTCCTGGAGCTGCTCGACGACCTGCACGCGCGCGGCAAACTCAGCCTCTTCGCCATCGACGAAGCGCATTGTGTGAGCCAGTGGGGGCATGATTTCCGCCCGGAATACCGCGGCCTGACGGTCTTGCACCAGCGGTATGCCAGTGTGCCGCGCATCGCGCTTACCGCCACCGCAGACGCGCTGACGCGGGCCGACATCGTCGAGCGCCTGCAGCTCGAAGGGGCGCAAACCTTTATCAGCAGTTTCGACCGCCCCAACATCCGTTACACCATCATCGAGAAACGCGACCCGATGCAGCAACTGCTGCGCTTCATTGACACCCAGCACGCCGGGGACGCCGGAATTGTTTATTGCCAGACGCGCAAGCGTGTGGAGGAGGTGGCGCAGGCGCTGTGCAAACACGGCATCGACGCCTTGCCCTACCACGCCGGGTTGGACCAGGCCGTGCGCCAGGCCAACCAGGACCGCTTTTTGCGCACCGACTCGGTTGACGGCGGCCTCGTAATGGTGGCCACCATCGCGTTCGGAATGGGCATCGACAAACCCGACGTGCGCTTCGTGGCGCACCTGGACATGCCCAAAAACATCGAGGGCTACTACCAGGAAACCGGCCGCGCCGGCCGTGATGGCGCCGTCGCCGACGCCTGGATGGCCTACGGCCTGGCCGACGTGGTGAACCAGCGCCGCATGATCGACGAAAGCCCCGCAGGCGAAGAATTCAAGCAGGGCCTGCGCGGCAAACTCGACGCGCTCCTGGCGCTGGCCGAGGCGACGGATTGCCGCCGCGTGCGGTTGTTGGGCTATTTCGGTGAAACCAGCAAAGCTTGCGGAAATTGTGACAACTGCTTGACGCCACCTGAGGTGTGGGACGCCACCGACGCCGCACGGAAATTATTGAGCACCATCTACCGCGTGCAGCAACACAGTGGCATCAGTTTCGGCGCCGGCCACATCATGGACATTCTGCGTGGCAAAGCCACCGAGAAAGTCGCGCAGTTCGGCCACGGTACTCTGAGTACCTATGGCCTGGGCGCGGATTTGTCCGAATTCCAGCTGCGCGGTGTGTTGCGCCAACTCGTCGCCACAGGCGCGCTGAACGTGAACAGCGAAGCCTTCAACACCTTGCAGCTCACCGACCAGTCGCGCGCCGTGCTCAAGGGCGATGTGCCAGTGCGCCTGCGCGAGTCGAGCCTGGCATCCAGCGACGCCAAGCCGCGCCGCTCGCCGTCTGACCGCGCGAAAAAAGCCGCCACCCCGCCCGCCGCCGCAGCGCTCACGCCGGAGGCCCAAGTCCGTTTCGCCGCGCTAAAAACCTGGCGTGCCGAAGTCGCCAAAGAGCACAACCTGCCCGCCTACGTGATCTTCCACGACACCACGCTGGCGGCGATTGCCGAGCGCAACCCGCAAACCGTCGATGCGCTGCAAGGCATCAGCGGCATCGGCGAGAAGAAGCTGGCGGCGTATGGGGACGAGGTGTTGCGGGTGTGTGGTCTGCCGCTTTTGCAGGAAGTGGCCGATAACCATTGAAAGAAATTGCCAGAAGGCTGCGACGGCAAATTGCCATCATATTGTAGGTGATGTATGATTGCCATCATGCAACGCACCCAAATCCAGCTCCCCGACCCGCTTTTGAAGCAAGTACGGCAAATAGCGTCTGAGCGCGACTGGTCAGTTGCGGAATTCGTGCGGCGCGGCGTTGAAGCCTACGTGCAGACGTTTCCCGATACCTTGCCTAAGGGCACGTGGTCGATGCCTGTTCTTAGAGGCAGCGGTGGCCACTTGGTTGATCCGGCCACGCAGCGGGCAGAGGCAGATGCCATGGCCGCGCGTTTCCTGCGCAAGGACAGTGGCAAAGGCGGCGGCAAATGAAACGCAGCGCTGCCGACACCAACCTGTTCATTCACGCCGCCGACCCCGATTCACCGCACCACGCGAGGGCCGTGCAGTTTTTCAATACAACTGCTCTGGACACCCGCGACCACGAGTTTGTTTTGTGCGAGCTGGTGCTGGTTGAGCTTTACCTGCAATTGCGCAATGCCGCATTTTTTGCCAGCCCCTATTCGGCCAGAGAGTCAGCCGACTATTGCATCGCGCTCAAGCAAAACCCGGTTTGGCGTTGCGTGGATTACGAAAGCGCTGTCGCGCCCGGGCTGTGGCAATGGGCCCGGTCCACCAGAGCCGGCATGCGTCGCGTCATCGATGCGCGACTTGCCTTGACTTTGAAACACCATGGCGTGACACACTTTGCCACGGCCAACGTCAAGGATTTCCAGGAGTTCGGGTTTGAAAGCGTCTGGAATCCAATGACGGCGGCCTGAACAAGGTTACTGCAAAAACCCGATCCCCCGGCTCTCCCGCACCTCAGGTTTGATGCGGTGCTCCATCTCCAGCTGCTCCAGGAACTCCATCGGTTCCAGTTCGGCTGCGAGAATCACGCCCTGGCGCTTCACCGCGGCAAAGTCGCCGGGGCACAGCTGCTCCATCAGGCCCAGTTTGCGCTGCAGCTCCGCCGTCAACAATTCGGCTTTTCCACCCAACGCCTCGACCACAAACATCTTTTCGCGCTGCTCCTTCGTGAGCGGCTTGAACTTGATCTTGAAGGTGAAGCGCCGTAGCGCTGCCTGGTCGATGCGGTCCAGCAGGTTGGTGGTGCAGATGAAAATGCCGTTGTAACGCTCCATGCCTTGCAGCATTTCGTTCACCTCGG
>JANNYX010000547.1:0-7959 GCA_031410295.1 Rhodoferax sp. | reverse complement strand
GCCATGGGTAAACCCGAAGCGCGCTCGATCGGCTGGCGCTCATAGGGAAAACATGTAGGCATTTTTGTTGACGCACATCCCGGAACTAGTTATTCTCTTGAAAGCGCTTTCAAATTTCTCATTTTCTCCCACGGAACATCTGATGACCCAAAACATTTACCTGCCGGATGCTGCCATCCGGTTGAAGCGGGCCGATGACTTTGGTGTATTGAAAACAACTGCTTTTGGGGTGTTGATGTGCTGCGCGACGCTCGGTCATGCGATTGACTTTGGTCCAGATGGAATGTTCAGCCTCACTGGTTTTGCGGAGGCCACGGTGGGCAGGCAAGGCAACTATTGTTTGAACTGCCAAGTGGCAGACAGCAACGCATCCAAACAAGTCAGGGCCTCTGACGCCATTATTCCAGGCAAGCGATACGAAGATGTCTACACGAGCAATTGGCAAATTCAACCCTATCTGGGCGTCAAGTACAACCTGGGCCGGGGATTCGAGGTTTCTGGTTTGCTTAGCCAGCGCTGGCGGCAGGGAACCATCAATGGCAACTCTGTCGAAACGCGCTATGGTGGCACCGTGGATGTGCCGGACTTCTGGTATGAGAAGAACATTGCACTGCGACACGAAGACTATGGCAGCGTACGTATCGGCTCCATGACGACGCGGGGGTGGAGTGTGGCAGATTATCCCTATGGCGGCAATTTGGGATTGTCAGAAGCTTGGGGTGCGAGCGGCGCCGGCTACGGCATGTTGGCCAATGCCATACGAATTGGCAGTCGGCAATTTGACGTTGCCGATGGCGATCTTTTCCTGGAATTCACTTACGACCAAGGCAACACCAACTTCAAACGTCTGACGCCAGCCTTTTACGAGCTGTATGTGCAGTACCACAAAGGCGATCTGGTGGTGGATGCGATTTATCAAGACGCCACTAACGGTGCAGCCGGGGCCTGGGGTCACGCGCCGTTTACCGGCGTTACTCCGAACGCACTGGATGACAGCTATGTCAACCCAGGCAATGGGACCCGCTTTAGTGGCACCCACCAGAGCATCGCCATGTTGATGGCGCGCTACCAAGTCAATGCCAAGGTTGAGGTCTCAGGCGGCCTACGCCATAACACCTGGAGTGGAGCCAACATTGCTTTCAATCCAGCAACGCAGTCGACAGCCGGATTTAATGTGGACTACAGCAATCCCTTTGCCGTCAGCAATCCAGGCTATTCCGCAAATTCCGTTGATGTATTGCTGGGCGCGCGCTATCGTGATGGTCCTTGGACCTATCTCGCCGCGATGGTCTACCTCGGCGCTGCGGCTACCAAAAACCCGAGTGATCGCGGACAGGGCAACACCGCCCTCATCAACACGCTTGGGGTTCGTTATGACTATTCTCCGAGCCTCCAGTTGGAGGCCACTGGCGGCATGGTGCATTACGGTCAGTTGGGGCTGTCCCCCATGTCCATGCCAGGAAATGCCTCGTTTAGCAACGTGGATTCACGTATCTCGCAGGACGGCCGTTGGATTACTGTTGGGCTGCTCTACAAATTCTAAAAATGAAATCCATGATCCACACACAAATCAGCGGACGTTTGATCGGAGACGATATGGCCCCAATTCCAGCATCCCGATCCTGCGCCAGGTGGCGAATTTGTACTTTGGCCATGGGTGCAACCACAGCCATGGTATTGAGCGCGTGTGGCGGCGGTGGCACCACTTCTGACCAGGCCACGGGTGCGCCAACAGTGGCAATTGGGACCAGTCTACGCACGCTGCCCATCGCGTTCACGAGTCGCAAAGCGGTAGCCTATTCTCCATACCGGACTGCTGCCACCGAACCTGCTCGCGCAGCAGAAGCGATTTCAGATGCGCAAGTGAAGCAGGATCTGGATTTGCTGATGACAGCCGGCATCGGGCTCATACGTCTGTTCGACAGTTCCGACAAAGTGGCTTTGCGCACTCTCAGAGTGATACGCGCCAACAGCCTTGACATCAAAGTGATGCTGGGCATTTATGTGAATTCTTTTGAATTCTCGACTGACCCCGTGGTGCGTGCCAGTGTCCAAGCCGCCAACCAGGACGAAATGGCGCGCGGTGTGACGTTGGCCAAAAACTACTCAAACGAAGTGGTGGCTGTCAGTGTCGGCAATGAAACCATGGTGACCTGGTCTTTCAATCCGATTTCTACGACGACGATGGCGGGGTATATCAAGACCGTGCGCGATCAGATTACCCAACCCGTAACGACGGATGACAACTACGCCTTCTACGCTGGAATCGGCCGCAATGCCGCAGAGCAGCCTTCCGAGGTGTTTCGGCAGATCGACTTTGCCTCCATTCACTCCTATGCCAGCGAGGACGTCCTATTCAGTAACTTTAGCGACGCAGATCCCCTGCCAGACTGGGATTGGCAACAACTGGCGGTCACCGATGCGAGCAAGCGTGCAGAGGCCATGATGGCAGCCGCGCTGGCGAAGACCCAGAAAGATTACGCGCTGGCGCGCAACTATTTGGACAAAAACGGAAGGGCGAATTTGCCCATAATCATCGGAGAAACCGGCTGGAAAGCCGCCGATCCCAGTGGCACAGGACGTTACCGGTATCTTGGTCATCCGGTGAACCAGAAGATGTATCTGGGCCGGTTGCTGGACTGGGCGTTGGCTTCAAAATCGGACAGCGGCCCCAAAGGCATTGTGTATTTTGAAGCGTTTGATGAACCATGGAAAGGCAGCGATGACAAGTGGGGATTCTTCAACGTCAACCGAGAGGCACGTTGCAGCGCACAGGCTTTGAACCCCACCGCTACCTGGAGCAAAGAAACAGGCTCTTGCGCCGACTCAGGAGCCGTGTATTTTGCGCCACCGGTGGCAAATGCGGCTGTGACCACTCCCACATTGACGATTTTCAATGAAACCGTAACGGGCTGGCCAGTGGGGATGCGTGCAGACGCTTATCAGTCAGGGACCTTCAACTTAACCTACCCCAAGCTAGGTGATTCAGCGCCGAGTGACGTGGGTGCCAGCCTCGCCGCAAGCAACTACCTGCAATTGGACACATTTACCCCGGCTGGTTATGGATGGGGCTTGTTGTGGCAATCCGCTGCCAGTCCGGCTGTGACAGCAAATATGTCCAACTTCGCCAATGGAAATGTGCGGTTCAGCGTGAAGACCACCTACGCTGGATCTTTGCGCATCGGAATTTCCAGTGATACCGTGTTAGGTTCTGGTGCCGAGGCCTTTGTACTGGTTTCTAACAGAAATTACGGCTACTGCAATACCGGCACTTGGTGCGACGTGTCCATTCCACTCAGCGCATTTCAGACAGCCAACCCTTCGCTGGATCTCAGGTATGTGCTGACCCGTTTCTCTATCTCGGATGTATGGACAGCCACAGGCAACACTGCCCGAACAGGAATGCCAGCGATTGCACTGGATAACATTTATTGGAAAAATTGATATCCGCACCTCCGGGAAATCGTTTTTCCATCCGAAGTGACCCAAATACTTCACCACGAAGATTCGTGCCTGCCCAAAAATAACTCAAACGACTTTTTGCTCCCGCAATGAAGCAATGGCCGCAGCATCAAACCCCAACTCGCGCAGCACCTCGTCCGTATGCTCCCCAAGTTGCGGCGCAGGCATGCGGAACTCTGCGGGCGTGCCGGACATATCCACCGGGTGCGGCGCCAGCGGGTAAGGCTGCGACATGCCGGGGAAGCCACGCAGCGGCAAAAGCTCGGCAGCTTCGATCTGGGCATCTTGCAGCGCTTCGCGCGGGGTGTAGATCGGGCCTGAGGGAATCTTGGCTTTGGCCAAGGCGTCCAGTGCCTCATCGCGCGTCAAACTTGCGCACCACAGGCCGACCACGCGGCTGATCTCGGCGCTGTTTTCGCCGCGCACGGCGTCGTCGGCGAAACGCGGGTCGGTTTTCATGTCGGGTTGGCCGATCAGGTCACACATGCGCAGAAACATCGCGTCGCCGATGGTCTGGATCAAGAGCCAGCCGGTTTGGGTTTTGAAGGCGTCACTGGGCGACGCGGCAAAGCCCCGGTTGCCCTGGGGAATGCGGTCGGGCTCGAGCACGGACTGCTCGATCAAGAGGCCATTGGTCTGGATCACGGCGCTGCGCAACAAGGAGCCTTCCACCAGTTGCCCTTTTCCGTTTTTGCCGGATTTTTCGCGCGCCCATAATGCCGCCACTGCCCCCATGGCGCAGGCCTGCGCGGTGGAAAAATCGACATACGTGGTGATGGCGCGGCGCGGCGCGTCGGGCAAGCCGGTCATGTACATGGCGCCGCTCATGGCCTGGCCGATACCGTCAAAACCGGGCCGCTGGCTCCACGGGCCGAACGTGCCGTAAGCGTTGACGGTGACCAATACACAACGCGGGTTCAGTTGCGACACGGTGTCGAAATCCAGCCCCAACTGTTTCAAGGTGGCGGGCGGCAAATTGGCTACCACCACGTCGGCGGTTTTGATCAGTTTCTTCACGATCTCACGGCCTGCAGGAGAGGCCAAATCCAGCGTCAGGCAACGCTTGTTGCGGTTGATCTGCAGAAACATGCCGCCTTCGCCGGACTCGGCCACCGGCAACACGCGGCGGTCTTCACCCCCCTCGAGCCGCTCGATACGGATCACATCGGCGCCCAAATCGCCCAGGAGTGCAGCCGCATACGGGCCTGCAATGAAGCGGCCGAAGTCAAGCACGCGGTAACCGGTTAACAAGCCCATAAGTCACTGGTCCATCTGGATGATTGAATGGGATTATGGTGGCGATGCCAGGCCGGCCGGTGCGCGGGTTCGCCAGGAACAAGCATTCAGGGTAGCCGCCAGCCTTTGTAGCCCGCCGCGGCATCAATCCTTGAAGGGGCCAGCAGGCCGCATTCGGCGCTGAAAGCCGGGTAACAGACCATGCCGATTGACAGCGCGAACACGTCCGCCTGCAAGGCGTCTGCCGCGCAAAACAACCGAAGGCGAAGGCGGCCTGCGGCGTCGCCGCGGGGGCGGGCGAACGCTGCTGTGTGCCCATCGGCCAGGCGCTGACCTGGGATCCGCAGTGTGCCAGGCAGGGTGATTTCGGCAGGCAAACCGGCATGCCACGAGCGCCCTGAGAAGGCGTCCAGCCACTCGCCTTCGCCCGTGTCAAGCGCCAGGGTCAAGCGCAGCCGCAACACGGGTGGCGACAGCTCGAGTCCGATCCAGCAGGCTTCATCGTCGGCCAGCGGAACCAGCAGTTCGCCAGAAACGCCAATGCCCAGCGGCAAGGCCCCCAGACTCGGTGGCAACGGCCTGCCAACACTGCCTGGCGGCCTCAGATACCGCTGGAAAGACAGCCAGACGCCCGGCGGTACACGCACCCGGCCCTGCGAGAAGCAATCTGGCGTGAGCACAACCGCAGTGGTTCGCGGACTCCCAGGCAACTACTCGACCTCGCTTTGCAGGGCTTCGAAGGCACTGGGTGGCACATTCAGCTGCGCTGCACGGGCACGCTGCGTCGGACCCAGGCCCGGTGGTGTTGACGGTGGCGCAGCGCGCACGCCGCGGCTGCGCGGCTGGGTGGCCTCGACCGCCGCCGCCACGGCTGCCAGCGTTGCGTCGGCGCCGGGCAGCGAAAACGCCATCGGGCCTTGCGCTGCTGGTGAACTGGCCTGGGTTGGCCTCAAAATGGCCTGGGCCAATTGCTGCCGTGCCGCCGCCTTGACGGCCTCTTCGGTCGTCCAAACCAGAAAGGGCGCCAGCGCCGCCAGCGCATGCACCCGCGACCACATGGCCGCCGGAATCAACTCCGGTTGCTCGGCAGCACCCTGGGCCAACAGCGCCCAACTCCTGTGAAGCATCGGTGGACCGGCCAGCCTGCCAACAGGCCGCAGGCGGGCGTCAGCGCATTGAAGCGCCAGGGCGGCCACGTCGGGGTGGTTGGCGCCAACCAGGCCGATCAGATTCCTGACGACAGCATCGAGCTGGCTGATGTCGCGCGCCGGATCCCTTTCACGTTCCACCAGCAGCAAGTGGCCGCCGATCATCCCGGTGACGGGGTTGCTGAACTTCTCCAGCAGCAGGCTTTCGAGCTCGGCATTGAGGATGCGCCGTTCGCCTGCCAGCCCCACGGCGGCTGTCTCGACCAGGCGATCTTCCTTTTCGTCGCCCAACCCTTGCCCCAGCCGATGCATCATCACAGACACCCGGGGCTGGGATTGCAGCGTGGCGGCGCCCAGCGTCACACCACGCAGCACATACGCCTCGGTGCGCCAGCCTGCGCAGACGATCAGACTCTGTTCGATAGTCTGGCCATCATCCAGGCGCTGGCGCAGGTAATAACAACCGGGGGCGACTGCCGACGCGCAGTGCGCGTAAGCATCACCTTCTTCATGGCGCTCGCCCTGGGTGGCCAGGTCGATCACCTGGTTGCCCAAAGCGTCGACGATGCTGATGCCTTGCCAAGGCGGGGTGAGCCCTGGCCTCGGGGCGAGCTTGTCGCTGAACTGCCGCGCCATCACCAGAACCACCGCATCGCCGGCGGCCAGCGTCAGCGCATTGGCAGCCCGCACGGCATCGGCGCGGCCGTCCCGATGGGATTCGTGGCTGGAAGCACTGCTGTCCATCGGCACCACCAGAGACGGCAATTGCGGTGCCGCGGGCGCAGTCAGGGATGGCCGGTCATGGTCGAGCAGGATGACACGCTGGTTGACCGCGTTGCCAATGCGGGTCTTGATCTTGAATACCCCGGCTGGCAAGGGTGTGGCCAGCCGCGCCGGGCTGCTGTCGACGAGCGAAAAGCGGCGGTCGATGACGAAGATCTCGGCAGTCGGGTCGCCCGGGTCGATATCGAGTTCGAACATTGCGTCGGCACTCACCTCAACCACCGCGGGCCCGGTGTCCTGAACCACCACCGCCATCGGACACACGACCTCGAAACCATGGCGCAGACCACTGGGCGGCACGTCCACCACGTACAAACCGGGACGCAGCGCCACCTTGACCGCAACTGCGCTGTCAATCGCCGGAAAGGTCTGCAGCACCGCCGGCGGCGACCCTGACCAAAGACGGGCTGTTGCCCCCTGGGCGGCGGCGGGAAAGATCAGCGTTACCGGGTACTCCGGAGGCGCGACGCCGCGCGCGAAGATGAGGCCGGCATCCTGCTGCACGATCTCGGGCTCTTGAGCCACATCGCGGTCATCGCGGTCCTCGGGCGAAAATCTCGCGGATTGGGCATTGCGAACCCAGTTGGCCAGGCTGGTGCCGGTGACGCGGCCATTCGCATCGGCGGCGGCGCCGCGCAGACCCTCCAGCAAGGTCCAGGTGAAGATGCCGTGGGCCTTGTTGCCGTCCTCGGCAATGGCTTGCTCCACCGCCTTCAACGGGCGCTGCGCTGCAAAGGCCACGAAATTCGCCAGCGGCGGGTTGGACACCACCACCGGCGGCAGCGGCGGATCGTGCGGCTGCAGAAACGACATGCGGTTCATGCAGGCGTCGACCCAGAGAACGAATTCGCGGAAGTAGCCTGAATCCTGCAGCCAGTTGAGCCAGCCGGTGGCATGCACGTTGAGGCCCAGGCGTTCCTTGGCATTGGCGGTGAACAGGCAGGCCCGTTGGCGCCCTGGCGAGAAGCCGTGACCTGACATGTACAGGTACAGCCGACGCCCCACCTGCTGACCCTTGCCAGCTTTGCGGTTGGCCATCGCGATGGCGTCAATCCGCGCCAGCAGAGCATCGAGTTCGTCGACGGTCGGGCGTGCGTTGGCGGCATCCAGGGCAGGCTGTGAGCGCAGCTCATGGATGTTTTGGCTACCTGGCGGAAGGGCGCCGCCCTTTGGGTCAATCAACCAGGCTTTGACCGCATCGACATCGTTGCCGGGCCCGTTGAGGTTGGCGGCCAAGCCGCCTTCACCCAACTCTGGGTAGCTGTTGATGCCGATCAGGATGGCATGGTCATTGATATTCATAACTGGCGCCGGTGAGGTCTCAGCGGGG
>JANNYX010000546.1:0-8241 GCA_031410295.1 Rhodoferax sp. | reverse complement strand
CGAGTTCAAAACGATGCTCTTGGCGATACCCAGCAGCCTGACCAGGCCGAGTGCTGCGTGTCCCCCGGCGCCCTTGATCACCTCGCCAGCGGCAACCTTCTTTTCGGCGGTCGCTTTTGCCACACCAAGGATGTTGAACATTCGAATCGCCGGGATGTCCATGGCTTTTGACAGGTCTTTGACGAAAATGCCAACTACGCCTTGCCGCTCAGCCTCTATCAGCTCCATCGGAGTGGCAGCGGACACTCTGCCGACAAAATAATCCACTCCTTCGGCAGGCCGGTACACGGCCGTTTTTCCGATCGCCTTATCTCCGATCACAACTTGCAGGCCCTTTCCGGCAAAAAATATCCGTGGCCCGCCCGTAATATCGCCAGGCGTGAGTGACGCCTCACCAACAGATCTGATGTAACTCGCCGGCTGAACAGCCTTCGAAAGCTCGGCCTTCGCCGTGGCGGGGCGTTTCCGGGCAGGGCCGCCGTGCTTCGCCGTGCGAACCTGAGTTGCGTTTTCGGTTGTGGCCATGGTGTTTTTGCCTCTTTCGAGACACAGTATAGCCTCGTTATGCACTTCTTGGTTAGCACTGTCGTTTTGGAGATTTCAAGGCGCCAGGCGCTCACGCACCCAGGCGCCAGACCCATCCAGGCGGTAACGCAGCCGGTCATGCAGGCGGCTCTTGCGCCCTTGCCAAAACTCCCAGGTATCAGGCTTGAGCTGGTAACCGCCCCAGTGCGGCGGGCGCGGCGGGTTCAGCAAGAATTTGGCCGCGTATTTTGCGGCATTGGCCACCAGCACAGCGCGGCTGCTGATCACCTCGGATTGCGGCGAGGCCCAGGCGCCAATGCGTGAATCAAGCGGCCGGGTTTTGAAATACGCGTCACTTTCTTCGGCGCTGACTTTTTCCACCCGGCCTTCAATGCGCACCACCCGCTCCAGCTCGACCCAATGGAACTGCAGCGCGGCGAAGGCGTTTTGCGCCAATTCACGCCCCTTGCGACCCTGGTAGTTGGTGTACCAGACCAGCCCCCGTTCATCCAGCCCCTTGATCAGCTGAATGCGGGTGGACGGGCGCCCATCGGCGCCGACAGTGGCCAGCGTCATTGCATTGGGCTCGGGCACCTGCGCGGCGATGGCTTCGTCTAGCCATTGGGCAAACTGCCGCGTGGGATTGGCGTGTGACGCCGATTCGTCCAGTTCGGCGCGTTCGTAACTTTTTCTGAGGTCGGCGAGGGAAGGCATCGGGAAATTCACCGGTTGATCATCTTCAAGGAAAACCGTGTCCCAGCGTTCTCAGGCCGGGGCGCGCAAACATGCTAACTCACCAGATGGCGTAGCGCGCTTAGCGCCGTGGGGTATTCGAAGCTGAAACCGGCCTGCGTGAGCCGCTGGGGAACCACTCTTTGGCCGTCGACAAAAAGTTGCGCCATTTCTCCAGCCAGCCATCGAATTGGGCGGGCCGGCAGATGCAGCCAGATGGGCCTGCCCAGCAGCTCGCCTGCGGTCGCGGCAAACGCAGCCTGGCTTGTCGCCTCGGGCGCCACGGCGTTGTAGATGCCTTGCATGCCGGGATCACGCAGGCTGCGGGCAAAGAGGCGCAACACGTCGTCCAGGTGAATCCAGCTGATGACCTGGCGGCCGGCGCCAAGCCGGCCTCCCATTCCAAGGCGAATTGGCAGCAGCATGAGTGGCAGCGCGCCGCCCGGCCCCCACACGACGCCAAGACGCAACACGACCTGGCGGACCCCCGCGTCCGAGGCAGGCCGGGCCGCGCGCTCCCACTGGGCGCACAACTCAGCCATAAAACCGGTGCCCGCCAGGCTCTCTTCAGTCAGGGATTCGGTGGGCTCGCGCACACCATAAAAACCGATGGCCGACGCTTGTATCCACACTGCCGGTTTATGCGCAGCCGCGGCGAACCAGTCGGTCAGCGCACGGGTGGTGCCGACTCTGCTGGCCAACAACTCACGTTGGCGCCTTGGCGTCCAGCGGGGGCCCACTACGGGGGCGCCGGCCAGATTGATAACGGCATCCAATGCAACGCTGGTTCTGCTGGCATCCAACGCGTCTAGTGAGCCGATACACCGGGCCTTTCCACCAAAAATCTCCGTGGCGCGCGCGGGCCGGCGTGCGAGCACGGTCACAACATGCCCTGCATCCAGCATTTGCCTGACCAGTGTTGTGCCGATGAAACCCGTGCCTCCGGTGACCAGCACGTGCAAACGTCCTTGGGACGAAAAAGGATTGGGTGAGATCATTGCGGAAGCGCCAAACCTTCGTGCAGCGCGATTCGTTGCAACGCGGCTTCAAAATCAAGGCGCGCGCCTGCAGCCACTTGTTTGAGGTAAGCATGCAAGGCGGCATCTGCCGCATTGCGGTTCCCGCACTCGTCGCTGTAGGTCTCAAAGTGCGAAAGCAGCAGCAGCAGCTCCGCGATGTGCCTGGGGCACTCGCAAGCCACCGCCGTGGACAGCGTTGCGAATTGAGCCAATTGGACGTCGTCCCAGCGGCGCGGCGGCAGGCTCAGAGCCGGGTTTGCGGTGGACGTACTGAGGCTGCGCAACCACTGACCCAAGCCGCAGTCCGATTGCGGCTCACGTTGCAGCGCGATACCCGCCGCGGCCAACCCTTGGCACACCGAGTCCGTGGCAAAGCCATACAACACTGCTTTGGGCAAAGCTGTCAAGGCCGGGGCGGCAAACTCAAAATCCGCCAGCCACGCGGCTTGCAGGCTCGGCGCATGAATGAGCAATGCGTCAACGTTCTGGCTTATTAAGGCTTCAGCCGCTTGTACGGCACTGTCATACACACCCAGAACTTCAATCGGACGATGCAACTGGCGCACCAACCCCGGGGTCTGCAGCCTTTGCGCCAGAGCTGCGCCGATCACCGCGACGCGCCACGCAGAGGCCACTTTCGCAGAACCCGGTCCATCGCCGGGCCGCGTGAAACGAGACAGTTTGGTGTGCGTGGCTGCAATGGCCTGCAGTTGATTCATGGCCAGCGCTGCCAGACGCCCGATGGCATGGCCCTGATCAATCAATTGTTTGATCAGGGCCAGCCGGCGGACATCAGCGGCACAATACAGCCGCTGGCCGCTGGCCGAAGTTGCCCGCGCGCCGACCCGGTAGCGACGCTCCCAAACGCGCAGGGTCGCCACAGGGATCTGCGCTAAATACGCTGCGGCGCCGCTGCGCAGCAAAGGCTCGTCAGCGTTGGCGGTGAGGTCTGAAAGTTTTGGGGCTTTGGAATTTTGTTGAATCATGCCAATGTCAAAATGAATTCAAATTGACTTTAAGTATAGGAATAGTTGTTAAATATACCCAGATAAATTAAGACAATGACTCAAAATATATAAACACGAATTCAAAATGACTCATAATATTGACTCAAAGATAGCCCAGTCGGTGCAGATGCAGGGCTAACTCGATTCGATTCAAACCACCCGTCCACCCTGGAGTTTTTATGAACCATCCCCGCCGTGTTTTTCTGATGACTGTGGCCGTTTCTGGCGCCACCCTCGGACTTGGCGTCCGCGCCCAATCCATGGTCAACGAAAAAGACCCGCAGGCTGCCGCCTTGGGTTACGTGGCCGAGGCCAAGAACGCAGACACCAAGAAGTTCCCGAAGTACTCCGCAGATCAAAACTGCACAAATTGCACTCTTTACCAAGGCAAGCCCGCAGACAAGTCCGCCGCTTGCCCGCTCTTTGCAGCCAAACAGGTTGCGGCAGCTGGTTGGTGCAGTGCCTGGGTCAAGAAAGCCTGACCCAGACCGGTTGCCTTTGTTTCAAATTGCGAATTCCAACAGAAACTGAGGGCTTTCCCGCATACGGCGGCGTTGGCGTTGATCTAGGCTCCAGGGTGGTTTAGTTAGCAAGTTGGCCATATCGCCAAACATCACTGGAGACTTCAGAATGAGCGTCAAATTTCAAATCAATGGCAAAGCGGTGGCCGCCAAATCCGAACCCGACACCCCGATGTTGTGGGTGATCCGGGATGAGCTGGGGCTGACCGGCACCAAATTCGGTTGCGGCCTGGCCCAATGCGGCGCCTGCACCATCCACGTCAACGGCCAGCCCGTGCGGTCTTGCCAGACGCCGGTCTCCAGCGTTTCTGGCAAACGTGTGTCAACCATCGAAAGCCTGTCCAAGAACAACAGCCACCCGCTGCAGCAGGCCTGGATCAAACATGACGTGCCCCAGTGCGGTTATTGCCAGTCGGGCCAGTTGATGAGCGCTGCGGCTTTGTTGTCTACCAACAAGAACCCGAGCGACGCCGACATTGACGCTGCAATGAGCGGCAACATTTGCCGTTGCGGCACTTATCCGCGCATCCGCGCGGCCATTAAAGACGCCGCATCCAGCATGCGCAAAGCCTAAGGAGCACGAACATGACATCCTTCACCAAATCCGAAATCGCCGCCATCGAGTCTGTCGGCACCCCCAAAGGCCTGAAGGCTTCACGCCGCTCCTTCCTGAAAACCTCCGCCATTGGCGGCGGAGGCCTGTTGATGAGTTTTGCGCTGCCGTTCAAAAGCGCGCAGGCCGCCGGCACCGTGCACACGCCCAATGCCTGGGTGCACATCAGCGACACCAATGTCATCACCCTGATCTCGGCGCGGTCGGAGATGGGCCAGGGCGTTTACACGGCGCTGCCGATGTTGATCGCCGAAGAGCTCAACGTTGACTTCCGCAAAATGAAGGTCGCCATCGCGCCGCCGGATGCCAAGGTGTATGGCAACCCGCTGGTCGGTGGCCCGCAACTCACTGGCGGCTCCACCTCGGTGCGCGACGCCTGGGAGAAACTGCGCGTCGGTGGCGCGCAGGTGCGCGAAATGCTGATCAGCGCCGCGGCCGACAAATGGAAAGTTGACCGCAGCGAACTCAAAGCTGTTGACGGCTCGGTGATTGGCCCCAATGGCCGCAAAGCGACCTATGGCCAGTTGGCAGCAGCGGCGTCCAAACTGCCGGTGCCGGAAAAGCCACCGATCAAGGACCCAAGCCAGTTCACCATCGTCGGCAAACCCACGCGGCGTCTGGACACCCCGGCCAAGGTCAATGGTTCGGCCGAATTCGGCATCGACGTGAAGCTGCCCAGCATGGTCTACGCGGCGCTTGAGCAGTGCCCGGTGATTGGCGGCACGGTCAAGTCAGTCGACTCGTCCAAAGCCAAAGCAATGCCTGGTGTGATCGACGTGGTGCAGATTCCCGACGGCGTGGCGGTGGTCGCCAACTCCTGGTGGCGTGCCAACCAGGCGCGCAAGGCCCTGGCCATCACTTGGGACGAAGGCGCTGGCGCCAACGTCAACACGGCAGCCATGTACGAAAGCACCCGTGCGGCTGCCAAGTCAGGCACCGCGCTGCCCTTGAAGGCCGTGGGTGATGCCGATGCCGTGATTGGCGCATCACAAAACGTGGTGCGCGCTGAATACGTGAGTCAGAACGTGTCGCACTCGCCCTTGGAGCCGATGAATTTCACCGCCTGGTACAAAGACGGCAAGATGGCGCTGATCGGCCCGACACAATGGCAAGACGCGGCGCAAAGCGCCATTGCCAAGGCGGTGGGGCTCAAAACTGAAGACGTGTCGGTGAAGACGACCTTCCTCGGTGGCGGTTTCGGCCGCCGTATTGACATCGACTTCATCGTGCAAGCCGCGCAAATCGCCAAGGCGATGGGTGGCAAGCCGGTCAAGCTGGTGTGGTCGCGTGAAGACGACATGACGCACGACTTCTACCGTCCGCTGGCAATTCACACCATGGCGGCGTCGCTGGGCGAAGATGGCAAACCCACGGCCATGACATGGCGTCACACCGGGCAGTCGATCACGGGCCGCGTCTTTGGCCTGCCCGCGCCGGTGCAGGACCCGCTGATGACGGAAGCCGCGATTGCCGGCTACGACATCCCGGCCACCAAACACGACGTCGTCAAACACGACGCCGGCCTGCGGGTGGGTTACCTGCGCTCGGTGAGCCATGCCGTCAATGTGTTTGCCAACGAAGGTTTCATTGACGAGTTGGCAGTCAAGGCCGGAAAAGACCCGTACGAATACCGCATGAGCATGCTGGGCAAAGGTCCGCGTTACGCCAATGTGCTGAAACTCGCCGCTGACAAGGCCGGTTGGTCAACGCCGCCCGCAGCCGGGCGCGCCCGCGGCATTGCGCTGATGGAAGGCTACGAGTCGTACCTGGCTGTGGTGGCCGAGGTCAGCCTGGATGGCAGTGGCGCGGTCAAGGTGCACAAATTGACCGCGGCAGCCGACATCGGCCGCATGGTCAACCCGGACACCGTCGAAGCGCAGATCCAGTCGAGCCTGAATTTCGGCATGGGCATGGCGTTGATGCAAAACATCACCGTCGACAAAGGCCGCGTGCAGCAGACCAACTTCCACCAGTTCCTGCTGCCGCGCATGAGTGATTCGCCAGCCATCGACGTGATTTTGGTCAATAGCACCGAGAAGCCTGGCGGCATCGGTGAGCCGGCTGTCGCCCTGGTGGCGCCGGCGATTGCCAATGCGCTTGCCAAACTCACCGGCAAACGTGTGCGCAGTTTGCCGATGACGGCTGACACCATCAAATCCGCTTGATCAAACCCTGATCAAGACCATTTGACGGGAACTCTCCCCACAGCGCTCGTTCTGGCTTCTGGCCAGGGCGAGCGCTTTTTGGCGTCTGGCGGCAGCACACACAAACTGCGGGCGCTGCTGTCTGGCAAACCCATGTTGCAGCATGTGATTGACGCGGTAAAGGCCAGCGGGTTGCCGTTTCACGTGGAAGATGTCGGCCATCCAGGCATGGGGGATTCGATTTCGGCAGCGGTGCGCGCGACGCCAGATGCCAACGGCTGGTTGATTTTGCCGGGCGACCTGCCGCTGATCCAGGCCTCAACGCTGCTGCTGCTGGCCGAAAAACTGGCGCGGTATGACGTGGTGATTCCGCTGTGCAATGGGCAGCGCGGGCACCCGGTCGGTTTCTCCCGCAGGTGTGGTCAACAATTGATGCATTTGACGGGCAATCAGGGCGCGGCCCTGGTGGTTCATTCGCACATCGCCATGGAGATCCCGGTGGACGATGTGGGCACCATCACCGACGTCGATACCATTGAAGACCTGGCGCGCGCGCAGGCCCTGCTGGACGCCCGCTGACGCTGGCTCTCAGTCCGGCGCGTGGCGCAAGAGTCGCTTGAGGGCGACGTCGTCGATGCCGTGTTGTTGCAGGCTTTGCAATGTTTGGCGCGCGTAGTCAAGCGTGCTGCCGTAGCGGCCCTGCGCCGTTGAAAAAATATGGCGGTAATGCTCGTGCGCCAGCTCACCGGTGAAGTTGGTGCTCTTGCGCGAGAGTGTGAACGCCAGCGCGTTCACCGGCCCACGCGGCGTTGTGCAGGGCAGCCAGCGCGGGTCATATACACCCGTCACCATTTCGCGCAACCACAGTTTCTGCAGCACCTCGTCGGCGTCTTTTCGGTGGACCCTGAGTACCATGCCGTGGCAACTGCCGCCGCTGAGCAGCGCAAACACCAGGCCAGGCACTTCGGGTGTGCCGCGGTTCACACGGCTCCACATCTTCAAGGCGCGGTGCCAGCCGTGCACTTTGGCAGCGCGGTGTTCAGCCACATCAAAATCGGGCCGCCAGATCAGCGAGGCGTAACCAAACACCCACAGGTCGCTTTTGCCGCCCCAGACGCGGCGTGTTGCGTCCAGCATCGGCGCGGGGTCCCGCACGGGCGGTGGGTAGCCCTGCGAATTGGCGTAGAAGTCAGGTTTCTTGCTGTGCATAGGCGTGCAGTGACTTTACCGTTTTCGTAACCTGTCTGTAACTATTGGGCGTATTCTGCGGGTGAAACTTAGGTACCATCCAGCCTGTAATTTAGTTACATGATTTTGACGAGAGGGTTACCATGCCAGTTCATCCCACGGTGATTGCCGTCACCCAAAAAATTGTTCAACGCAGCCTGGCCACGCGCACGGCCTACCTGCAGCGCCTGGACGCCGCCGCCCGCCGCCCGCGCGGCAGCGACCGCCTGGGCTGTGCCAATGTGGCGCACGCCATTGCCGCCTTGCCGGTCAACGACAAGCTGAAAATCGTGGCTGAGCGCGCGCCCAACATCGCCATCATCAACGCCTACAACGACATGCTCTCGGCGCATGCGCCCCTGCAGCATTACCCGGATGTGATCAAACATGAAGCGCGCAAACAAGGCGCCACAGCGCAGGTCGCCGGTGGCGTGCCGGCGATGTGTGACGGTG
>JANNYX010000545.1:0-7088 GCA_031410295.1 Rhodoferax sp. | reverse complement strand
AAAAGCCCGCTTTCAAGCGGGCTTTTTGTTGGCTGCAATGCAACGCTCGGTTCAGCAACGCTCCAGGATCAAGCCCGCGCGGCCCTAAGTCTCTTGGAAAACTGGGCCAGTGCCGCAATGCCGCTGGCCTCAGCCCTGTGGCACCAGTCTTTCAACTCAGACGCGAGGTGTTCGCGCGAATGCGAGGTGTTGAGCCACATCTGACGCAATTCTTCACGCATCACAACCATCTTGTCGAGTACTGGCGAAGCGGCGCGCGCCAGGTTGAGGTGGGCGACAGCGTGTGCCGGGACTTTGTCGGTGTCACGGTGCAGCCAGCGGTTGGCGGCCTTGATCACAGCAGCGTCGGCGCTGCGCGCTTTCAAGACGTCCACTTCATGCTTGAATGCGCCGCGCATGTCTTTGGCATAACCGGCCATGATTTCATAACGGTTGGAGATCAGCGCTTCAAGCGTTTTTTCGTCGGCCACTGGGCGAATGTCGCCAAAGGCGAGTTTCGGCGGCGTCTTTTTGACTTTAGCCAGGCCCACCATCTGCATCAGGCTGATGTACATCCAGCCAATGTCGAATTCGTAGGGCTTCACAGACAATTTGGCAGAAGTCGGGTAGGTGTGGTGATTGTTGTGCAACTCTTCACCGGCGATGATGATGCCCCACGGAGATATATTGGTGCTGGCGTCGGGCGCTTCAAAATTGCGGTATCCCCAAAAATGCCCCAGGCCGTTGATAATGCCCGCAGCTGTAATGGGTGTCCAGGCCATTTGCATGGCCCAGACGGCCAGCCCGCCAATGCCAAACAGCGCCAGGTCAACAATCATCATCAACCCGACACCTTGCCAGGAAAACGGCGTGTAGAGGTTGCGCTCAATCCAGTCATCAGGCGTGCCGTGACCGTACTTGACCATGGTCTCGGCATTTTTCTGTTCAACACGGTACAACTCGGCACCCTGGAACAATACCTTCTTGATGCCGTAGATCTGTGGGCTGTGCGGATCATCGGCCTGCTCGCATTTGGCGTGGTGCTTGCGGTGGATGGCGGCCCATTCTTTTGTGACCTGGCCGGTGGTCGTCCACAGCCAGAAGCGGAAAAAATGCGAGGCGACTGGATGCAGGTCAAGGGCGCGGTGCGCCTGGTGGCGGTGCAGGAATATCGTGACGCTGACCATGGTCACGTGTGTCATGGCCAACGTGAACAAAATCATCTGCCACCAGGTCAGGTTCCAGGCGCCATGCGCCAACCACTCGATGATGGCGTTAAGCACTGTCCAGTCGGGGAGGATCATTGAATAATTCTCTTGTTTAGATTTAAGCAAACCCCTGGCGCTACAAATGGCGCCAATTGCTTACTCGAAAACCCTAGATTTTAAAGCCACTTGCAAATTTTGGGTGAAATAATTTTCAAACTTGGGCGATCACTGTAAACCGCCTTTATGTTGGGTCAATATTCGTCAAATTCAACTAAATTCTTCCAAAAATATTGCTAATTTTGCCAAATGGCGGCAAAAAACCCGTCCGTTTGATGCCGATGTGGCCACAGACGCAGGTAATTTTGGCCACCGGGGCCGCCACTGCACAACGATCCAGCGCCGTTTGGCGGCGACTCAACCTTCAGGTGCGCCAACAAATCCCCAGCCGGCAACAGCTTGAATCCGGGATTTTGGGCGCCAAACGCCTCCACCACCGTTTCGTTTTCTTGTGGCAGCAGGCTACAGGTGGCGTACACCAGCCTTCCACCGGGTTTGACAAGGCGCGCGGCACTCTTGAGGATGGCACTTTGCAGTTTTGCCAACTCTTGTACGGTTTGGGGTGTTTGACGCCATTTCAAGTCGGGGTTGCGCCGCAGCGTGCCCAAGCCCGAACACGGCGCGTCCACCAGCACGCGATCAATCTTGCCCGCCAATCGTTTGATGCGATCGTCCCGCTCATGCGCAATGGCCACCGGATGCACATTGGAGAGCGCGCTGCGCGCCAGGCGATCCTTCATGGCTTCAAGGCGATGGGCGGAGGTGTCAAAGGCGTAGAGGCGGCCAGAATTGCGCATGGACGCGCCTATCGCCAGCGTCTTGCCGCCGGCGCCGGCGCAAAAATCCACCACCATTTCGCCGCGTTTGGCGTCGAGAATTAGTGCCAGCAGTTGCGAGCCTTCGTCCTGTACTTCAAAGTCTCCGCCCGTATACCCGGCAAGTTTGTTAAGCGAGGGTTTTCCTTCGACCCGCAAACCCCAGGGGGAAAACGGCGTGGGTGCCGACTTGATGCCAGCTTTCGCCAATTCAGCCTGAACATCCGGCCGTTTGGCCTTCAGCGTATTCACGCGCAAATCGAGTGGACCCGGCTGGTTCAAGGCTTCAACCAGCGGCCAAAACTCAGCCCCGACCTGCTCTTTGAGACTGCTGACCAGCCACTCGGGCAGGTTGTGGCGATGGCGCTCCAGCAGGTCGGCCACCTTGATGCCATCGCAGTCGTCCAGCCAGTGCTTCTCTTGATCGCTCAAGGCGCTTTTGAGGAAGTCGCGTGGGCCATGAAACCCCAGTATCGCCAGGCGGCGTTCCTTTGAACCACTGCCGCTGGGCGCGAAATGGTCAAACAACTGTTTTTTGCGCAGGACGTTGTAAACCGTCTCGGTCATGGTGCCGCGTTCGCGCGGGCCCAGGCCTTTGTTCTCGCGGTAAAAACGCGCAATGATGGCGTCAGCCGGGTGGTCGAACTTCAGCGTCAGGCGCACCAGTTCGCTGCAGGCTTCGAGCAGAGTTTTAGGGTGCATGGTCGATCTTTTGGCGCATTGTTGAATTGTCCCACGCGCCCTCTGGTCAAATGCCGCCATGAGCCAACAACCCCTGCCGCCCCTGGTCACCACGCCGCCCGGGCGGTATCGACATTACAAGGGCGGCCTGTACGAAGTGCTGGGCACTGCGCGCCACAGCGAAACGCTGGAGCCGATGACGCTTTACCGCGCTTTGTACGGTGAACATGGACTGTGGGTGCGCCCGGCGGCGATGTTTGAGGAGGTTGTTCTGGTGCAACTTGAAGGTCGGCCAATAACTCAGCCACGCTTCACGCGTCTGGAAACTTGACGGGCAATGCAGAAGTTGGCGGGTGAAGTGATTTGTCAGGCTCAGGTGCGCGACGTTTCGTGGACATCGAAAGTGGCGAGAATGCTACTAGTTATATAGCATAAAACTGTTATTTCCAGACGGCCTATTGCTTAAAAGTCTCAATGGTTTTTGAACAGGGTGAAAAATGGCCGGTTTCATGCCTCAGGTGAAAATGATGCGCCTGCCGTTAGTCAGCCCTAATTTTCACTTCAGCGCCTCCAGCAGCGCCGCAATCGCCGCCGGGTAGACCACATGCTCCTGCGCCTGCACACGGGCTGCCAACGTCGCAGCGGTGTCACCGGGGAGGATCGGCACCGGCACTTGCGCCAGGATGGCGCCGTGGTCGAGTTGCGCCGTCACCTGATGCACCGTCGCTCCTGCTGTTGTGCAGCCGGCGTCGATGGCGCGCTGGTGTGTGTTGAGGCCGGTAAAGGCAGGCAGAAGCGAGGGGTGGATGTTGATCAGGCGGCCCTCGTAGCGGTGCACGAATAAAGGTGTCAGGATGCGCATGAATCCGGCCAAGACGATCAGCGCAACCGGGCCATGTTTTTCAATGGCGTCGGCCAGTCCGTCGTCAAAAGCGTCGCGGCTGGCAAAAGCCATGTGGTCCACCACGGCGGTCTGGACGCCCTGTTCGCGCGCCCACGCCAAACCGGGCGCATGGGCGCGGTTGCTGATAACTGCAACCACCTTTGCGCCAAAACGCCGCGCCCAGTGGTCGCGCCGCTCTGCTTCGACAATTGCCCGCAGGTTTGAACCTTCGCCAGAGATCAGGATAATGATGTTTTTCACGGCGTCGATTGTCGCAAGCTGGACAAGAATAAAAGAACGACCGTGCTAAAAATCAATATTGCGTTTGGCGACCAGGCATTACCCACCGGAGACAAATATGGATTTGGCTTTTACCCCTGAAGAACAGAAATTCCGCGAAGAGGTGCGCGCTTGGGTGCGCGCCAGCCTGCCTGCGGCGACCGCCCACAAGGTCCACAACGCGCTGAATCTCACGCGGGACGACCAGCAAGGCTGGGCGAAGATTCTTGGCAAAAAAGGCTGGCTGGGTTATGCCTGGCCCAAGGAATTTGGCGGCCCCGGCTGGAATGCGGTGCAAAAGCACCTGTTTGAAGAAGAGTGCGCCATGGCCGGGGCGCCGCGCATCATCCCCTTCGGCCCGGTGATGGTGGCGCCGGTGATCATCGCCTTTGGCACTCCGGAGCAGCAAAAGCGCCATTTGCCCGGCATCGCCAGCGGCGAGATCTGGTGGAGCCAGGGTTACAGCGAACCCAACGCGGGATCAGACCTGGCCTCGCTCAAATGCAAGGCCGAACGCCAGGGCGACAACTACCTGGTCAATGGCCAGAAGACCTGGACCACGCTGGCGCAATATGGCGACTGGATTTTTTGCTTGGTGCGCACCAGCAACGAAGGCAAGCCGCAGACCGGCATCAGCTTTCTGCTGATTGACATGACGTCGCCCGGAATCTCGGTGCGCCCGATTCGCACGGTGGACGGCGGCGTAGAGGTCAACGATGTGTTTTTTGACAATGTCGAAGTGCCCGTAGGCAACCTGATCGGCGAAGAAAACAAGGGTTGGACGTATGCCAAACATTTGCTCAGCCACGAACGCACCAACATCGCCGACGTGAACCGCGCCAAGCGGGAGCTGGAGCGTTTGAAGCGCATCGCCAAATCCGAAGGCGTTTACGACGACTCACGCTTCCGCGACGAAATCGCCAAACTCGAAGTGGACGTGGTGGCGCTGGAGATGATGGTGTTGCGTGTGTTGTCGGCTGAAAAATCAGGCAAAAACGCGCTCGACGTGGCGGGCCTGCTGAAGATTCGCGGCAGTGAAATCCAGCAGCGATATGCTGAACTGATGATGTTGGCCGCCGGCCCCTACGCGCTGCCGCTGATTCGCGAGGCCATGGACGCCGGCTGGCAAGGCGACGCCGTCGGGGCGCTGTATTGCGCGCCGCTGGCCGGGACCTACTTCAATATGCGCAAGACGACGATTTACGGCGGCAGCAACGAGGTGCAGCGAAATATCGTCGCGCAAACCGTGCTCGGCTGACGCTCGGCCCGGTCTGCTCGATGCGCAGCAATATTGCTCCCCCGCGCCCCCTCCGGGAGGGGGTTCCAGAATGATGAATGCAGTTGACGACACTTTTCTTTTTTTTGAATACCGGCTGCGTGCTGTGTTGATGTGAGAAATTTATGAACTTTGATATTACTGAAGAGCAGGAACAACTTCGCGACGCGGTGAAAAAGTGGGTGGACCGCGCCTACACCTTTGAGCGGCGGCGCAAGATCGCCGACGCGGGCGGGTTCTCGGCCGAGGCTTATGGTGAACTGGCTGAACTCGGCCTTTGCGGGCTGTATGTGCCCGAGGCCGACGGCGGCCTGGGCATGGGGCCGGTGGAGGGCATGGTCGTGATGGAGGAGCTCGGGCGCGGCATCGTGTGTGAGCCGGTGGCGCAGGCGCTGATCTCGGGTGGCGTGCTCGCGGGGTATGCACCCGCCGACGTGAAAGCGGCTTGGTTGCCCAAGATTTCCAGCGGCGAAGCCGTCGTGGTGCTGGCGTACCAGGAGCGCGCGTCTCGTTACCGGCTTGACCTGTGCGCGGCAACGGCGAAATCCGCAGGCGGCCAGTGGTCGATTTCGGGCACCAAGAGTTTGGTGCCGGTGGGTGACATGGCGCAGGCTTTTTTGGTCCCCGCAATGGCCGCCGGCAAGCTGGCGATGTTTATCGTGGACGCAACATCCGCAGGTATATCGACCCGTGGTTATGGCGTGCAAGACGGCGCACGCGCAGCGGAAGTTGCGTTCAACGATGCGCCCGCCACCTTGGTCACCAGCGAGGGCCTGGCGGCGCTGGAACACGCGGTTGACATCGGCATTGCCTGCCTGTGCGCAGAAGCCGTGGGCGCGATGGAAAAAACGCTTGCCATCACCGCTGACTACCTGAACACCCGCAAGGCGTTTGGCGTGGCCATCAGTACTTTCCAGGCACTGCGCCACCGCGCTTCCGACATGAAAATGGAACTCGAGCTGGGCCGCTCCATGAGTTATTACGCCACGCTGAAACTCAATGCCCCGGCGCCAGAACGCCGCGCCGCCATGGCCCGCGCCAAATACCAGTTGGGCAACTCAATGCGGTATGTCGGCCAGCAGGCGGTGCAACTGCACGGCGGCATTGGCGTGACCGACGAATACATCATCAGCCACTATTTCCGCAAGCTCACCCAGATGGAAATGAGCTTTGGCGACAGTTTGCACCAGCTCGGCGAAGTTGCCAGCCGGATGAACGACGCTGCAGGAGTTTTTGCTTGATCCTGGAGATCAACCAATAATTTTTTGGAACGACCCGGCGGGTCCAGGTGACACGAAAGGGGTGGGAGACAGTTGCCCGTCCCGTCACAAATGTGCTACGTGCTACGTGCTACGTGCTATGTAATATATAGCAAACTACCTATATTCTTTGACGGCCTCAGGCCCGTTTTTCACAAGGTTTCTTAAATGAGTAGCCGGGACGACTTGGGCTCGTGCGCCATCAAAAACTCCATCTGGTCGGCCAGGATGCGCCGGTTGCGCAGGATGAAATCTTCCCACAGGCTGGGCACATAAGGCGCGTAAAGAAGCGGCATTTTGGCCTGCTCTGGCGTGCGACTGCTTTTCCTGTGATTGCAGGCGCGGCAGGCGGTGACGACGTTCATCCAGTGGTCCAGGCCATTTTGCGCAAACGGGATGATGTGCTCCCGCGTGAGTTCTTCTTCGTCGTGAACTTCACCGCAGTACGCGCAAAAATTGCGGTCCCGCGCGAAAAGTTTGCTGTTGGTCAGGCTCGGGCGCAGGTTGAACGGGTTGATGTTGGGAACGCCTTTGGTGCCAATGATGCTGTTGACGGCGATCACCGACTGCAGGCCGGTCTCTGCGTTATGTCCGCCGTGGAACACCGCCACTTCACCGCCCGATTCCCAGCGCACCTCTAGGGCTGCATAG
>JANNYX010000544.1:0-7952 GCA_031410295.1 Rhodoferax sp. | reverse complement strand
AAACCCAGCCTTCACGCCCGTTCGCTGCGGTTTTTTTCGCGTGCGTTTTGATGCCCGCTGGCGCTTTTGGGCGACGAAGGCCAGGGCTTCAAGCTGGCCATGGGCGCCCTGAACGTCGTGCGCCTGGCGCAGGTCGGTGCGCGCGCCGTCGGCAAAGCGAGCCATGTGCTCGATCAGATGGTCGATTACGCCGGCCAGCGCAAACAGTTCGGCCAGAAGATCGCCGACTTCCAGTTGATCCAGCAGATGCTGGCCGACAGCGTGATCGAGATCAACGCCGCCCGCTGGATGGTCTACCACGCCGCCTGGCTGCTCGATCAGGGCCAGGACGCGCGCGAGCGGATTGCCATGGTCAAGGTGCACGCCGCCGAAACGCTGGGCCGTGTGGTCGACCGCGCTGTGCAACTTTTTGGCGGCATGGGCTTTTGCAAGGAGTTGCCGATCGAGCGGTATTACCGCGACGCCCGCATCTACCGCATCTTTGATGGCGCCAGTGAAATCCACCGCACGGTGATCGCCAAAAGCGTGATGCGCAAGGGCGCGGTACTGTACGACGTGCACCGATAGAAGTATTGCGACAGCGCGGTCCGATTTTCGATATGCTATTATTTATATAGCACACTATCTATATATCTAGACGGCCTTAAGCCAATTTTTCTCTATACATTTGCAAATTTCCCGGAAAAATGCGAAGGTAGACACGGAATCAGGTCGCGCTCAAGCGCTGCGTGCAGAAGGGCTGGTACAGGCGGCTATCAAGCGGCTGTCAAGCGGCCATCACTTCAGGCTGGCCTCAGGCCGGTCGGCGGGCCATTTCCACATCGGGTGTCGTCACCACCACGTCGCCGCACTGCGCGCGTTGGCGCAGGGCATGCTCCATCACCACCAGCGCCAGCATCGCCTCCAGAATCGGCGTGGCGCGGATGCCCACACACGGGTCATGGCGGCCCTTGGTGACCACCTCGACCGGGTTGCCCGCCACGTCAATCGACTCGCGCGGCGTGATGATTGAGCTGGTCGGTTTGATGGCCACGCTCACCTCCAGATCCTGCCCGGTGCTGATGCCGCCCAACACGCCACCGGCGTTGTTGGTCTTGAAGCCTGTTGGCGTGGGCGAATCTCCGTGGGTGGCGCCGCGCTGGCTGACGCTGGCAAAACCCGCGCCAATCTCGACCCCTTTGACGGCGTTGACCCCCATCATGGCCCAGGCGATATCGGCGTCGAGCTTGTCGAAAAGCGGCTCACCCAGGCCGACCGGGACGCGGGTGGCCACCACGCGGATGCGCGCGCCACAGGAGTCACCCGCCTTGCGCAGCGCGTCCATGTGGTCTTCAAGCGCCTGCACGTTGGCGATGGGCGCAAAAAACGGGTTGTGCGCCACGTGTTCCCACGATTCAAACGGAATGGCCAATTCGCCGATCTGCGTCATGCAGCCTTTGAACAAGCTGCCGTATTTTTCGAACAACCATTTTTTGGCGACGGCGCCTGCGGCCACCATCGGCGCGGTGAGCCGGGCCGATGCCCGCCCGCCGCCGCGCGGATCCCGCAGGCCGTATTTGTGCAGGTAGGTGTAGTCGGCGTGGCCAGGACGAAAAGATTGCAGGATGTTGCCGTAGTCCTTGCTTCGCTGGTCGGTGTTTTTGATCAGCAGGCAGATCGGCGTGCCGGTGGTTTGGCCTTCATAAACACCGCTCAAAATTTCAACGGCGTCAGGCTCGTTGCGTTGTGTCACGTGGCGGCTGGTGCCGGGGCGGCGCCGGTCCAGATCAGGTTGGATATCGGCCTCGCTCAGGCTCATGCCAGGCGGGCAGCCGTCAATCACGCAGCCAATGGCCGGCCCGTGGGATTCTCCGAAATTGGTGACTGCGAATAAATTGCCAAAGGTGTTGCCGCTCATAGGGGTGATTATCCCCGAGCGCGATTACAAATCCGCGTGGCCCGGCTCTTCACCTCCCGGCCAGTCGCGGATGTAAGCCTTGAGCATCTTGTTCTCGAAATTCTGGCTGTCCACCACCGCCTTGGCAACGTCGTAGAAACTGATCACGCCCATCAGCATGCGGCTGTCCACCACGGGCATGTAGCGGGCATGGCGTTCGAGCATCATGCGGCGCACCTCGTCGAGTTCGGTTTCCATGGTGCAGGTGAGCGGGCCGTTGTCCATGGCGCGGTAAACGGTGGTGGCGCCCACGCTGCCGCCATTTTTCACAATGCTCTGTATCACCTCGCGAAAAGTGAGCATGCCCACCACCTTGCCGTTTGCCATCACCACCAGGGAGCCGATGTCGTTGTCGGCCATCACCTGGAGCGCGCCTGCCAGGGTGTCTTCCGGGGTTGCCGTGAACAGGGTGCTGCCCTTGACGCGCAAAATGTCGCTGACTTTCATGGTGTTCTCCGATTTCCACTTAAAACAGGATCCGATTCAACCCTGATCTCAATTGCGGGTCAAGCCCTGAATTTATCTCGTGTCCAGGAATTGGGCGCCTTCAGAAATTCAATTCCCGGGATGCAGTGCAAGGCCCGCACGCCACACTTTGCCACAGCAATACACTAGTATTGCGAGGATTTGAAACGCAGCAATGCGCCCGAAAGCGCAGCTTCTGCAAAATTGGATTTTTGAAGGTGCCCAAACATGCCAGGTTACGCCGATCCCGGATTTGACACCCTCGCGCTGCACGCCGGTGCTTCGCCCGACCCCACGACCGGCGCGCGCGCGGTGCCGATCCACCTCACCACCTCCTTTGTTTTTGAGTCAAGCGACCACGCCCAGTCACTCTTCAACCTGGAGCGCGCCGGCCACGTCTATTCGCGCATCAGCAACCCAACCAACGCTGTTCTGGAGCAGCGGGTAGCGGCGCTTGAAGGCGGCATTGGAGCAATAGCTGTGGCCAGCGGCCAGGCTGCCCTGCATTTGAGTGTGGCCACACTCATGGGCGCAGGCTCCCACATCGTGGCGTCCACCGCGCTGTATGGCGGCTCGCAGAACCTGCTGCATTACACAATGCGCCGGTTCGGCATTGACACCACCTTCGTTAAACCCGGCGACATCGACGGCTGGCGCGCTGCCGTGCGTCCCACCACCAAACTGTTCTTCGGTGAAACCGTGGGCAACCCTGGCCTGGACGTGCTGGACATCCCGACGGTTTCGGCGATTGCGCATGAAGCCGGCGCGCCGCTGCTGATCGATTCCACCCTCACCTCGCCCTGGCTGATGAAACCGTTTGAACACGGGGCCGATCTGGTTTACCACTCGGCCACAAAATTCCTCTCAGGGCATGGCACGGTGATTGGTGGCATTGTGGTTGACGCGGGCAGTTTCGACTGGGCCGCTGCGAATGAAAAAACCGGCAAATTCGCCGAATTGGCACAGCCCTACGACGGCTTTCACAACATGGTGTTCACTGAAGAATCCACTGTGGGCGCCTTCCTGCTGCGCGCGCGGCGTGAAGGGCTGCGCGACTTTGGCGCCTGCATGAGCCCGCACACGGCCTGGCTGATTTTGCAGGGCATCGAGACACTGCCTTTGCGCATGGCGCAACACATGCGCAACACGCAAAAGGTGGTTGAATTTCTCGCAGGCAACCCGTTTGTGTCCCGCGTCGGCCACCCGATGCTTGAATCCCATCCCAGCCACGCGCTGGCGCAAAAACTGCTGCCGCGCGGGGCGGGTTCGGTGTTCAGTTTTGACCTCAAAGGCAACCGCGAACAGGGCAAAAAGTTTGTCGAAACCCTGAAGATTTTCAGCCACCTGGCCAATGTGGGCGACTGCCGCAGCCTGGTCATCCACCCGGCCTCCACCACCCATTTCCGCATGAGCGATGAAGCGCTGGCGGCAGGCGGCATCACCCAGGGCACGATTCGCCTCTCGATTGGCCTGGAAGATGCCGACGATTTGATTGACGATCTGAAGCGCGCCTTGAAGGCCGCTGAAAAACTGGCCTGAGCGGGAGCGTGCACATGGAAATCAACGTCAATAGCCACAGCACCTACTGCTACACCGGCGGCAAGCCCCTTGACGCCGCCAAACCCACGGTCGTGTTCATCCACGGCGGACTGCATGACCACAGCGTCTGGATTCTGCAAAGCCGCTACTTCGCCAACCACGGCTGGAACGTGCTCGCGCCAGATTTGCCCGGCCATTGCCGCAGCCAAGGCGCGCCACCCGCCTCGGTCGAAGCCGGCGCAGAATTTGTCATCGGGCTGATCCGCGCCGCAGGCCTGGGTGGCGTGTCCCTGGTCGGTCACAGTTTTGGCTCCCTGATCGCAATGGAACTGGCCGGCCGCGAACCCGGTTTGGTCAACCAATTGGTGTTGATTGGCGCCGCATTCCCAATGAAAGTGTCTGACGCCCTGCTGGAAGGATCGATCACCGGCCCGCTCAAAGCGATGGAAATGGTGAATGTGTTTTCACGCTCAACCCTGGCTGCGCCGCCGTCCGTTTTAGGGCCCGGCACCTGGGTCTATGGCGGCTCATTGGCCCTGGCCAAACGCGTCTTCGCCAGCAACACAAACGCGAATGTGTTTCACGCCAGCTTCAAGGCGTGCAACGATTACACCGGCGGCGAAACTGCCATGGCCAAAGTGCAGTGCCCGGTGATGTTCATTCTCGGAAGTGTGGACCAGATGACCCCGCCCAAGGCGGCGCTGGGTTTGATCAAAGCCGCGCAACGCGACGGCACAGCGCCTAAGGTGGTGATGGTGAACTCCGGCCACCACCAAATGAGCGAAGCGCCGGAGGAAACCCTCGCGGCGCTTCGCGGATTTTTGAATGGGCGCTAAGCCAAATTGGGGTCAGAGCCCAATCTACCGAAGCTGCCGCTTTCGCGTCTGCTTCCGGTAATTGGGATCCGACCCCAATTTGGCTTAGCGCCTGTTCAAGCATTGCCGTGCAAAGCACGGCCAGTTTCGCAGTGCCTTAAACCGTCAAATCTTTGACCGCCTCCGACGGCCCGTTGGTCTTGACCGACTTGATGCCGTTGTCCCGACCAGACCCATCCTTGTACATCTGGCTGGTGCCAATGATCTGGTGATTGCCTGCTTTCAAGTTGAAGTAGGTACGGCCATCTTTTGCAGTCTCACGGGCGTAACGGGCGTCGTCCGGGCTGTTTTTCTGCACCGAGGCAATGCCGTTGCTGGCCGACGCTTTGGCGTCGTATTGCTCGCTGCGCAGGATCACTTCGCTATTGCCCGCCTTCAACACAAAGGTGAATTGCCCCTTGTCGGTCTTGGTGAGTTCGTACCATCCAGCCATAGTTGCTCCAAAAGAATGAGTTGAGAAGTCCGCATAATAACCTCGGCTTCCAGACAGCCATATCCTGCGAACCTTGCCAAACAGCCAGCATGCCCTTCATCGCCACGCCGCCCATGACCAGCGCCCGCGCACGGGAAATTGCGGCGAGCTTCGATCTGCGCAAGCTGCCTGCGGATTTTTACGCCAACCCCTACCCGGTGTACGACTTGCTGCGCGAAACCGAACCGATCAAACCCATGCCGGACGGTTCGTATTTCCTCACACGCCACGCCGACTTGGTGGCTGTGTACCGCGATTCACAAACCTTCAGCGCCGACAAAAACGTGGAGTTCGGCGCCAAATATGGCGAAGCGTCTCCGCTCTTCGCGCACCACACTACCAGCCTGGTGTTCAATGACCCGCCGCTGCACAGCCGCGTGCGCAAACTCATCATGGGCGCGCTCACCCGCCGCGCGATTGACGACTTGGAGCCCGCGCTCACCCAACTGGTCGACAACCTGCTCAATCAGATCGAGGCCAAAGGCGGCGGCGACCTGGTAGAAGATTTCGCCTGTGCCATCCCGGTCGAAGTGATCGGCAATCTTCTGGGCGTGCCGCATGCCGAACGCGGGCCGCTGCGAGGCTGGTCACTGGCCATCCTCGGCGCGCTCGAGCCCCAGCTCACGCCCGCGCAGGAGGCTCTGGGCAACCAGGCCGCAAGCGAGTTCACCGCGTATTTGAAGGGCCTGGTGTCGCACCGCCGCCAGCACCCGGGCGACCCGCAGCACGATGTGCTGACGCGTTTGATCCAGGGCGAAGGCGGCGCCGAACTCAGCGAATCCGAGCTGCTGCAAAACTGCGTCTTCATTCTCAACGCGGGGCATGAAACCACCACCAACCTGATCGGCAATTCGCTGGTCGCGCTTTGTGAGTGGCCGGATGTCAAAACCAGTTTGCTACTAAAAATAGAGCAAACTATTGATATTATTCGACGGCCTAATGCCGATTTGACTCATGCAATTGACGAGTTCCTGCGTTTTGAGTCCTCCAACCAGTTGGGCAACCGGCGCGCATTGCAAGACGTGGCGCTCTGTGGCCGGCAACTGCCCGCGGGCTCACTCATCACTTTAGGCATCGGCGCCGCCAACCGCGACCCGGCCGTTTTTGAAAACCCCAATCAGCTTGATCTGACACGTGGTGATGAAGCACTGGGCAAACCACCGAATCGGCACCTTGCCTTTGGTTTCGGCATCCACCAATGCGCGGGGCTCTCGCTAGCGCGGTTGGAGGGTCGCATCGCCATTGGGCGCTTCTTGCAGCGATTTCCTGGGTACCAGCTCACGGCGCAACCGCAGCGCGGCATGCGGGCGCGGTTTCGGGGGTTTTTGAGGGTGCCGTTTGCGGTCAATTGACCCTACATTTCACCCAGAGCTTGTCGAAGTGGATTTGTCGCGGTTCATGTCCTGCTGCCCGGTCCTGGCGACAGGGAATGCGGCAAACTTGATGCATGTACACAAATTCAGGAGTCCATGCGAACATGGTTCCAGTGTCTCGGCGCTTGCGTGAACTGATTCGCATACTTTTGCAAACTCCTGGGCCGTCCTGAGCACAGCATTGCCATATGAAACTTTCGTGCCTGCTCTCGGTTTCGTATTTTGCGTTGGCCCTTCTCGTCGCTGGCTGCAACGAACGCAGCGCGGGCCCTGCTCAAGAGAAAGCTGCAAGTCCCATCACCGGCACAGCCACTCCCGCATCTGACAAGTGGCTGGGCAAATGGAACGGACCTGAGGGCACCTTTCTGCTGCTTGCTGGCGGCAGCGGGAAGTACACAGTCACGATCCAGAACCTGGACGGCCCGCGCACCTTTCCTGGCAATGCTGTTAGCGGTGGAATTGAGTTCGAACGTGACGGCGCGCGGGAAGTCCTTCGCGTAAGCAATGGTGTTCAAACGGGCATGAAGTGGCTCGCAGAGAAGGCGAACTGCCTGACCGTCCGCGCTGGTGAAGGTTATTGCAAGGATTGATTGCCAACCCTTGCGATGTCACCCAAGCCTTCCATCTGTCGTGCCCGAACCATCGAAGGAAACCACCATGAATACTTCTTCAACATTCAACGCTGCCAATGGCGACGGCTATGAGCTCCTGATGGGTCGCTGGAGCCTGCGGCTGGCGCGGGCATTCCATGAATTTGCAGGAAGCGCCAACGGCGAACCCGTTCTTGATGTGGGCTGCGGCACGGGTCATTTGGCCGCCGCTGTTGCGCTGCTGTCCGACCCGGCAGAAGTTCACGGGGTAGATCTGTCACCCATTTACATCACGGCCGTGAAATCCGCTTACCTTGACGGCAAGGAGGACGGACCGCGTTCGTGCGCGGCCTTCGCATGATCTGTCAAAAGAGTCAAGCAGTTGAGCGTAACGATCACCAGGAGTGGTGTTGTCCCCCATTCGGCACACATTGTGCGATAATTCAGAAAAATGAAGACCTACTCTTGGAGTCCGGAAAAGAACGAATTGCTTAAGGAGTTTCGAGGCGTTGGTTTTGAGGACATTGTTTTTCATATTGAGGCTGGCGATGAGGTTGCGGTGTTGAACCACCCCAATCAAACCCGGTATCCGGGTCAGCAGATTTCTGTTGTGATGATTGAAGGTTATGCCTACCTGGTGCCGTTTGTAGAGACAGAAACCGAGGTGTTTTTGAAGACCATCATCCCCAGCCGCAAAGCCAC
>JANNYX010000543.1:0-6581 GCA_031410295.1 Rhodoferax sp. | reverse complement strand
ACATCGACGATCCACGCCAGCGCCTCTGTGCCCGTGTCTTTCGCCCTGAAATTCACTTCGCCTCGGTCGTCGCCAAAGACCTGCATCGACAGCACGGGCGTAGCGGCGGCGGGTTCTGGCCAGCAGCGCAGGGACTCCAGCAGCTGTTTGGATTTTGCGTTGAGCGCGTAGGCGCGGATGTCGCTGTGGCCGCTGGCATCGGCAGGCGCGTCGCCGACTTCCGCGGCACCACCTGGAACATTACCAGACGCATTACTTGACACATCACCTGTGACATCACCAGGCACATCACCCGGTGGCACCACCAGCGCCACGCGAAGCCGCTCACGCGCCAGCAGCAAGGCCAGCACCCGGCCGGTGATGCCGGCGCCGCGAATACAAATGTCAAAAGGTCGTGCCATGGGGGAATCTACTGCGCCCATTGTAAAAGCCAGACTGCGCCCGCGTGCGCCAGGCCAACCAACGGGCCGGGTGTGCGCCGTGGTAGCGCCGCAAAGGGCAAAATCAGCTGTTTCGCAGCTCCAACAATTTCATGTCCGCCTTAATCCAATCAACCCAAACCACGCCCGACGCGCCCGACACGCCAAGTGACATCGAAGCCAGCATTGCCCGTCTCTTCATTTACCCGGTGAAGTCCTGCGCCGGTATCGAGATGACCGAGGTGTTGCTGTTTGATACCGGCCTGGATTACGACCGCGCCTGGATGGTGGTCGACGCCGAGGGTGTTTTCATCTCTCAGCGCGAGCAGCAGCGCCTGGCGCTGGTGACGCCGCAGTTCAGGCGTGGCGAGATGATCCTGCGCGCGCCGGGCATGTTGGCGCTGCACGTCAACATTGATGCGGTGGAAGCCGCAACCATGGTGCAGGTGTGGGACGATACGGTGCCCGCCTTCGACATGGGCCCCATTGCCAGCCAATGGTTCACCGACTTTCTGTCTTTGACAGAGGCCGGCCTGCCCGCCGCCAACGCACCCAAATTCCGCCTGGTGCGATTCGATCCGGAGCACAACCGCCTGGCGAGCAAAAAATGGACCCAAGGCGTAGAAGCCGCCTACCAGTTTGCCGATGGTTTTCCAGTTCTGGTCACCAGCGCCGCGTCGATGGAAACGCTCAACGGCAAACTCGGCGCTGCCGGACACGCCGCCGTGGGCGTCGAGCGCTTCAGACCGAATATCGTGCTGGCTGGCGTGCAGGCGCATGACGAAGACCGCCTGCAGACTTACCGCATCGCCGCCACCGATGAAAACGGCAGCGCAGAAGTCGTCTTGACCCCTTGCAAACCCTGCGCGCGTTGCACGATCCCCAACGTGAATCCGGCCACCGGCGTACCCAGCCCCGAAGTGAATGACACGCTGCAAACCTACCGCGCCAACGCGCAGATGGATGGCGCCATCACCTTCGGCATGAACGCGATCATTGAAAAAGGCGTCGGCGCCACCTTGCGCGTCGGCCAAAAGGTCTCCGGCAACTTCAAATTCGACTAATCTCTTTTGTCATCTTTCATCCGTCATCTGTCATCTGTCATCTGTCATCGCAGCCGAAGGCAAGGTCATCTGTCATCTGCCATCTGCCACCCCGGCAGCCCCGTGAAAACGTCGTACTTTAAAATCGATCCCATTGATCTGGGCCCGCCGTTGGCCTTTTTGTTTTTCTGGAGTGAGCATGAGTTTGAAATGTGGCATCGTCGGCCTTCCCAACGTGGGCAAGTCCACGCTGTTCAACGCCTTGACCAAGGCCGGCATCGCTGCCGAAAATTACCCCTTTTGCACGATTGAGCCGAACGTCGGTGTGGTCGAACTGCCCGACGCGCGGCTTCAGCAATTAAGCGCCATCGTCAAACCGGAACGTGTTGTGCCAGCGATTGTGGAGTTTGTTGATATCGCCGGCCTGGTCGCCGGGGCGAGCACGGGCGAAGGCCTGGGTAACAAGTTCCTCGCACACATCCGCGAGACCGACGCCACCTTGAACGTGGTGCGCTGTTTTGAGGACGACAATGTGATCCACGTGGCCGGCAAGGTCGACCCGATCTCCGACATCGAAGTGATCCAGACCGAGCTGTGTCTGGCCGACCTTGCAGCCGTTGAAAAAGCCCTGCACCGCGTCAATAAAACCGCGCGTTCCGGCGACAAGGAGTCGGCCAAACTGGTGGCCATCCTGGAGAAATGCCAGGTCGCGCTGAACGAGGCCAAACCGGTGCGCACCATTGACTGGGGCAAAGAGGAGCTGCCGCTCCTCAAACAGTTTTTCCTGATCACCGCCAAACCGGCGATGTTTGTCGCCAACGTGGCCGAAGACGGTTTCAAAAACAACCCGATGCTTGACCGCCTGAACGCTTACGCCGCCCTGCAAAACGCGCCGGTGGTGGCGATCAGTGCGAAGATGGAAGCCGAAATGAGCGAGATGAGCGATGAAGATCGCCAGATGTTCCTCGAGGAACTTGGCCAGACCGAGCCCGGCCTGAACCGCCTGATCCGCGTCGCCTACAAGTTGCTCGGGCTGCAAACCTATTTCACCGCCGGTGTGAAAGAAGTGCGCGCCTGGACCATTCATGTCGGCGACACCGGCCCGCAGGCGGCGGGTGTGATTCACACCGATTTCGAAAAAGGTTACATCCGCGCCCAAACCATCGCATTTGAGGATTTCATCCAGTTCAAGGGTGAACAAGGCGCGAAAGACGCCGGCAAGATGCGGGCAGAGGGGAAGGAATACGTCGTCAAAGACGGTGACGTGATGAATTTCTTGTTTAGTTCTTAGTTACCTTATAAAATCGAAATAAGGCCGTCTAATAATATAAATTTCTTGCTATATTAAAATTATTATTAATGTAATTAAATTTATCAAATTTTATTAAATATTACATAAAAAACGGCAATTTGAACCAGCCCGCCACGGCGTACAACGAGTCGCTGACACCAGGCAGCCAAGGCAACAAACTGGCCTTGGGGCAAAATAGCATGAGCCGCATGCGGCACACACCGCCAAACGCCTGTTCACGCCAGCTATTGCTGCCCATTTTTCCTTTGCCAGTTATTGCTTGACAGTTTTTGCTTGCCAGTCATTAGTGCAAGGACAACGACGACCCCCATGACCCATTCACCCGATACAACGCAGCAGGCACCCGTTGCCAGCCCCTGCGGCAAGGAGCAGATCAGCCGGCACTGGGGTGACGTGGATGCCTGATTCAGTCACCGAATTCGACGCCGATGGCCTGCCCATCATCCGTATGCTCGGTTTGCAAACGGCATGGCTGCAAACCCGGATTGAAGCAGCGCTGGAGCCCGACCTGGCCATTGTCGATGCGCACCACCATCTTTGGGACCGGGCTGGCGGTTACCTGCTTGACGAACTGCTAGCTGATCTGGGTGAGCCTGGCGACGCGCCAACCGGCCATAACGTGGTCGCCACGGTTTATCTGCAGTGCGGTTACGCCTACCGCAGTAGCGGCCCCGTGTCGCTGCGCCCGGTCGGCGAAACCGAATTCGCGGCGGACATCGCGCGCCAGGCAGAGCAGCGTGGCGAAAAGACCAGGGTCTGCGCTGGCATCGTGGGTTATGCCGATCTGGAGCTGGGTGACGCGGTCGACGCCGTGCTGCACGCGCATATCGACGCGGGGGCTGGGCGGTTTCGGGGTGTTCGCCATATTTTGGCGCGCCACGATGCCTTCAACGCCAGCTTGCTGGGCCCCGCGCCGGCGGACCTGATGCAGCGCGTGAACTTTCGCCGTGGCCTGGCCCGCTTGCAGGCCCTAGGCCTGTCATTCGACGCCTGGCTGTTCCACACCCAGATTGACGAACTTGTGGACTTGGCGCGGGCTCTGCCTGGTTTGCCCATCGTGCTCAACCATGTCGGCGGCCCGCTGGCGGTGGGCCCCTACAGCGGCAAACGCGACCAGGTGTTTTTGGTGTGGCGCGAGTCGATCAAGCGCCTGGCAGCGTGTCCGAATGTGAGTATCAAACTCGGCGGCCTGGGTATGGCCATTGGCGGCTTTGGCTTTCACCAGCAGGCGCTGGCGCCCTCGTCGGAGCAGCTGTACGCTGCCTGGGCGCCGTACATGCACGCCAGCATCGAGGCATTTGGCGCGCAGCGTTGCATGTTCGAGAGCAACTTCCCGGTCGACAAAGCATCGTGCAGTTATGGCGTGTTGTGGAACGCTTACAAACGCATTGCCGCTGGCGCCTCGCGAAGCGAAAAAGCCTGGTTGTTCAGGGACAGCGCATCCACGTTTTACCGGCTTGGAATTACCGACGGCCAGGCGCAAAATTAGTCCCAACTTTGACAGAACAGCAGGTCACTTGACTTCCAATTCCAATTCCAATTCCAATTCCATTCCCAAATCATTGATGTATTAAGCGCACCGACGACGACAGTGCGCAAGCATCGGCCAGGAGGTGCAACACCCCACAGCAATGATTTGGAAATGGAATAAAACATCAGCCGGAGTACATCATGAACGATCGCAATCAAGCGCTGGAAATTCAGCTGTCCAACACCATCACTGAAGCCGAGTGGGCGCTGCGCGTGCAGCTCGCGGCTGCCTACCGGCTGGTCGATTTCTACGGCTGGTCGGAGCAGATTTACGCGCATCTGACGGCCCGCGTGCCTGGGCCCGAAAAGCATTTCCTGATCAACCCCTACGGCCTGAACTACGAAGAAATCACCGCCTCCAATCTGGTCAAGATCGATGTGGATGGCAATGTGATTTCAGGGGGGCGGCACAGCGTCAACTACGCCGGGTTTGTGATTCACTCGGCACTGCACATGGCGCCATCCCAGAACAACCACGTGGCGATGCACACCCATACGCGGGCCGGCATGGCGGTGGCGGCGCTCAAAGAAGGCTTGCTGAACATCTCGATGTTCTCTACCGCCTTTCACAACCGCCTGGCCTACCACGATTACGAAGGCGCAGCCTTGCGTCTGGATGAACGCGAACGTATCGTCAAGTCGCTCGGCACGGCACGCGCGATGATTCTGCGCAACCACGGGCTGCTGGCGGTGGGCCGCACGGTTCCCGAAACTTTTCTGCGGCTGTATCGGCTCGAGCGCGCCTGCCAGGTGCAGGTGGATGCAGCCGCTGCCGGCACCCTGAACATCATGCCGCAGCAACTGGCGGCCCAATCAGCAGCCGACCTTGACAGCTTCCAGGACTCCCATCCGGATGGCGAAGGCGTCGTCGAATTCGAGGCCTTGATGCGCAAACTTGACCGCATCGACGCAAGCTACCGGCATTGAACACGGCACGGCCCTTGCTCGGTTGCTTGCTTGCTGTGGCGGCCCGGTTGCTGCACCGGTTTTGAACCGATCCGATACGCTAATGAAACCAGCGGCCTGGTGTCGTCAAATAGGTTGACGTGATAAATTTCTTATTTAGTTTTTCAATATAGAAATTTGGCGCAATAAGGCCGTCATAAAATATATACACTTAGCTATTAAATTAATATATTAATTGTGTTTATGTTGGCCAAAATTCGTTAAATATTCCAGTTAAAACGGCGGTCATGGTGGCGTAGCGCAAGAACTTGCCGATGGCCATGTAAAACACGCAGGGCCAAAAAGGCAGCTTCAGCCAGCCGGCCACGGCGCACAGCGGGTCGCCAACTCCCGGCAGCCACGACAGCAGGCAGGCTTTGGGGCCGACGCGTTCGAGCCAATCCAGCGCGCGCAGGTGGGTGGCTGAATGGCGGTACTTGTCGATCACTTTGTGCGATGCCAGACCCATCCACCAGCTCACGGCGCCGCCCAGGGTGTTGCCGACGGTCGCCACCCAGACCGCAGGCCAGAACAGGTCGGGGTTGAGTTTGACCAGGCCAAACACCGCTGGCTCCGACGCCAGGGGCAACAGGGTGGCGCCCAGGAATGACACCACAAACACCGTGCTGAGGCCGTATTTGGGCAAGGCCAGCAGTGCAAGCAGTGATTCGATCCATTCGGGCATCAATTGAGTTTATCGGTTGCGGGCGCCGTGTCTGCGCGAAAGCGCACCAAGGCTTCCCGTCAACCAAGGCGATCAGGAAAAAAGCGCGGAAATAACGTCTGATTTCAATTGCTGAAAATATGGGCAGCTAAAATGCGCCTTCACCCCTCACCACCGGCAAATTGCGCCCTGAACCGTTGACCCGCTCTGTCATGCACATTGGCCCCATCCCCTTAGCGAATCGCCTGTTTGTCGCCCCCATGGCGGGGGTGACCGACCGCCCGTTCCGCCAGTTGTGTAAAAGCCTCGTGGCCGGTTACGCCGTCAGCGAAATGGTGACCTCGCGCAAGGATTTGTGGAACACCTTGAAAACTTCGCGGCGCGCCAACCACGCGGGCGAACCCGGCCCCATCGCCGTGCAAATTGCCGGCACCGACGCGCCGATGATGGCCGAGGCAGCCGCCTACAACATCGACCGCGGCGCCCAGGTCATCGACATCAACATGGGCTGTCCGGCCAAGAAGGTCTGCAACAAGTGGGCCGGTTCGGCGCTGATGCGCGACGAGCCGCTGGCGCTGCAGATCGTGCAGGCCGTGGTGGCTGCCGCGGCGCCGCACGGCGTGCCGGTCACGCTCAAGATGCGCACCGGCTGGAGCGCCGACCACCGC
>JANNYX010000542.1:0-4807 GCA_031410295.1 Rhodoferax sp. | reverse complement strand
GCCGAGCCCCTGCACTTCAAGCTCGACCACATCACCGTGTTTCAGAAAACGGCCCAGCTCCAGTCCGCAGCCGTTGCCGACGGTGCCCGAGCCAAAAACCTCGCCAGCATGCAGGGTCTCGTCGCGTGACGCATGGACCAGCACGTCTTCGAACCGGTGGTGCATTTCGCCGCTATTGCCACGCGACCATTCCTCGCCGTTGACACGCGCCACCATGGCGAGGGAATACGGGTCGCCGACTTCGTCAGCCGTGACCAGCCAGGGACCCAGCACGTTGCCGGTGTCAAAGTCTTTCCCCTTGGTCGGTCCGAGGGAACCTGCCATTTCGCGCATTTGCTGGTCACGCGCGCTAACGTCGTTGAAGATGCAGTAGCCAAAAATGTGGCTGCGCGCCTGGTCTTTGGCGATGTTTTTTCCGCCTTTGCCCAAGATCGCTGCAAACTCCAGCTCGTAGTCGAGCATCTTGCAATACGCCGGGTTGATGATGTCCGTCCCGGTGCCAACGACGGAGAAGCGGTTGCACTTGTAATAAATCGGCTCCTCGTACCAGATCTGCGGAATTTCCACTTTGGCGGGGTCCCGTTCCGAGTCTGTCGCGCCGAACCAGTGGCGGTTCGCACGCGCCTGGCGGAAGTGCTTTTCAAAACACAGGAAGTCGCGCATCTGGCGCGGTTCGGGCAGGGGGGCGGCTAGCCTGACGGTCGCCAATTCACGCACCACGGCGGGATGGTGGACGCACTGCCGCGCTTCGTCCAGTGCCGCTTCCCCGCCGTCAATCAGGGCCAGCATGTTTTGCAGGGCCGTGGATTTTGAAGATTCTGTGAAGTCCACCAGGCGCTGCCCATCCAGCATGGCGCCAATGTGGCGTGCACCGTCCGGCAGGTCAAACGTGACCAGTTTCATGGGGTTTCCTTCTCGTTGTGGATGAAATGGAACGGGTGAGGTGGACGACCTCGATCCCTCGCCAGTATGGCACCTGATGATGCGGCATGAATTGGATTTAGTGGTCCTAGGAGTTGCATCGAATCATCCTTGTAAGGAATTCTAGAAACTCAGTGACGCCCGCGATAGCCGTGGGATTACCTTATGGGGTTTGTACTGAGGTGCCTCAGCTTGTTCACCAGGGTCGGACACCCGGGCGCAGCTAGACTTTAGGGCCTAACCATCGGAGCGAACACCATGATCACACTTTGCGGCTTTCCCATTTCCAACTACTACAACAAAGCCAAGATGGCTTTGCTGGAAAAAGGCGTGGCCTTCACCGAAGAGACGGTGATGACCAAAAGCACCGACGAAGCCGTGCTGAACGCCTCGCCGCTGGCAAAAATACCCTTCCTTAAAACCGACCAGGGCGCCATCTGTGAAAGCCAGGCGATTCTGGATTACCTCGAGGCCGCCTACCCGAATCCGCCACTGTTGCCTGCCGATGCTTATGCCCGCGCCAAAGTGAGTGAGCTGTGCACCTTCATCGACTGGCACCTTGAGATTGCCGCGCGCCAGTTGTATGGGGCGGCCTTTTTCGGTGGCGCGCCGCTCAGCGACGAGACCAAGGCGACCATCCGCAAACAGCTTGAGAAAAACATCCAGGGTTTCAAACGCCTGGCCAAGTTTTCGCCTTATGTGGCAGGTGACAACTTCACCCAGGCCGACTGCGCGGCTTACGTGAGCCTGCCGTTGGTGGGCATGGCCACCAAAGTCGTCTACGGCGAAGACCTGCTGCTGGCCGCTGGCGTGAATTACAAAGACTACATGAAAACCGTGGGCGAGCGGCCCTCGGCGCAGAAGGTTGCCGCCGACCGCAAGGCGGCCACCGCCAAAGCCTGAAGGCGGCTCTGGCCACCCCTCGGCCTGCTATTCGGCCCGCTGACCGGCCTGCTGTCCGGCCCGCTACCCGGACTAACCGGACTACCCGGACTCCGGCGGCGCGCCCGGCCAAGGCCGCACGCCCACGCAGCCACCACTACCACGTCTACGTGGTGGAACTGGCCGATCAAGTCTGGAACGAGCCGCGTTTTCGCAAAGCCAACCCCGAGCACCAGTTGGGCAAGCCCCTGGTGTACGTGGGCATGACCGGGCTTGACCCGGACCTGCGTTTTGACAAACACAAGGCCGGCATCCAGCACAACCGTTATGTGTTGAATTACGGCCTGCGCCTGCTGCCCGGGCTGTACGAGCGTTTCAACCCGATGCCCTACAAGGCGGCGCAAGCTATGGAAATAGAACTGGGCATTGCCTTGCGCCAAGCGGGCTACGGCGTCTGGCAAGCCTGAATCGTCAAGGCCGCTGGCTGGCGCTAAGATGGGCTTCAATGTGCCTGCAACAAGGAGACAACGATGAAATACCAATGCGCCCACCGCTGGGTCGTCAAAAAATGGGGCGCTGCGCTCGAACCGGTAGAGGACGAACTCACGCCAATTGCCGGCCATGAAGTCACGGTGCGCGTGACCCACTGCGGCATGTGCCACTCCGACCTGCATGTGCAGGCCGGTGGCTTTGACCTGGGCGGCGGCAGGTTCGCTTCCATCGAAGCCTCGGGTTGCAAACTGCCGGTAACGATGGGCCATGAAATTGTCGGCGAGGTGGTGGCCATCGGGCCTGAAGTGCAGGGTGTTTCGCTGGGCACAAACGTCATCGTCTACCCCTGGCTCGGTTGCGGTGAATGCGCCACCTGTTTGACGGGTGAAGAACAACTGTGCCCCGGCGGCTCGCGCAGCCTGGGGGTGCGTGCGCCCGGTGGTTACGCCGACCTGGTGCGGGTGCGCCACGAGCGTTACCTGGTGCCGTTTGGCAACCTGGACCCGGCGCGCGCGGCGACCTTTGCCTGCGCCGGTGTCACGGCCTTTGACGCCATCCGAAAACTGCCCGCAGCCTCCGCCCAGGAATGGGTGGCGGTGGTGGGCTGTGGCGGGGTCGGGCAAACTGGCGTCGCCCTCTTGTCGGTCACCTCGAAAAGCCGCATTCTGGCGGTTGACCCAGACCCGGCCAAACGCGCCGCAGCATTGCGGCACGGCGCCACGATGGCAATCGACCCGGGGGCCGAAGGCGCATTGGCCGAAGTCGCCAAAACCTGTGGCGGCGCGATCACCGGTGTGGTCGATTTTGTTGGCTCCGAGGCCAGTTCGGCGTTTGCTGTCAACATCGTGCGCCGCGGCGGCAAAGTGGTGATCGTCGGTCTGTTTGGCGGTGAATTTCGTCTGCCGTTGCCGATGTTTGTGACCAAACAGTTGACGGTCAGCGGCTCCTACGTGGGCGGTCTGCCGCTCCTGCGCGAGTTGGTCGAGTTGGCGCAACACACCGATTTGCCATCCATACCCACCGAGCTGCGGCCCTTGCACAGTGTCAACCAGGCGCTGGACGATCTGGCCCATGGCCGTGTCGCGGGCCGCGTGGTGTTGCAGCCTTGAGAACGTCGCATTGAGAACGTCGCATTGAGCGCGCCACTTTCAGCGCCTGAACCAGCCCGCGAGGAGGGCGAATCCGCCTACGCCTGGCTGCGCCTCATGGTGTCGCTGGCGTTGATGACCCTCGGCGGCGTGGGCATGTATTCGGTCACCGTGGTGCTGCCGCGCATCCAGAGTGAATTTGCTGTGGCGCGCGGTGATGCGTCGTTGCCCTACACCATGACGATGATTGGTTTTGGCATCGGCGGCATCGTGATGGGCAAACTCTCGGACCGCTTTGGCGTGATGGTGCCGGTGCTGATCGGCACGGTCGGCCTGGGCGCGGGTTTTGTCGCGGCCGGTTACGCCGGCAACCTGTGGATGTTCAGTCTCATTCAGGGTTTTGTCATTGGCCTCCTTGGCACTTCGGCGACGTTCTCGCCCCTGGTCGCCGACACCTCCTTGTGGTTCACGCGCAAACGCGGCATCGCCCTGGCGATTTGCATGAGCGGCAACTACCTGGCCGGCGCCGTGTGGCCGCCGGTGATCCAGCATTTTGTGGAAAGCGTCGGCTGGCGCCAGACCTACGTTGGCATTGGTGTGTTTTGCCTGCTGTCGATGTTGCCGCTGGCGCTGTTTTTGCGGCGACGCCCGCCCGCACCAGTTTCCGCGCCACTGCCCGCGCCATTGCCCGCGCAACGTCCCGCGAGTTTGCCCGCCGCGGCAGCGCAGGCGACCGCCAGCACCCGGTCAATGGTCTCTGACCGCCCGCTGGGCATGTCGCCCGCCACGCTGCAAATTCTGCTGTGCATCGCGGGGTTGTCGTGTTGCGTGGCGATGTCCATGCCGCAGGTGCACATCGTCGCCTATTGCGGCGACCTCGGTTTTGGCGCAGCGCGCGGCGCGGAAATGCTGGCGCTGATGCTCGGCATGGGCGTTGCCAGCCGCTTGCTCAGCGGCTGGATCTCCGACCACATCGGTGGCCTGCGCACGCTGCTCCTGGGCTCGGTGTTGCAGGGCATTGCGCTGTTGATGTTTTTGCCGTTTGACGGCCTCGTGCCGCTGTACCTGATCTCGGCGATGTTTGGCCTGTTTCAGGGTGGCATCGTGCCCAGTTACGCGCTGATCGTGCGCGAATATTTCACCCCGCAAGAAGCCGGTACACGGGTTGGCACGGTGTTGATGGCGACCCTTTTTGGCATGGCCCTGGGCGGCTGGATGTCGGGTGTGATCTTCGACTGGACGGGTTCTTACAAAGCGGCGTTTGTGAATGGCATCGCCTTCAATGCGCTGAACTTGAGCATCGTTTTATACCTGCTGTACCGGGCGCGCCAGCTGGCCAGGCCGGTCGTTTTGCCAGCGGTTTGACGGTGTTTTTTGGCAGCTGGTTTGGCCCATAAAAATGCCGTTGATAAAGCATCTGTACG
>JANNYX010000541.1:0-2621 GCA_031410295.1 Rhodoferax sp. | reverse complement strand
TCGTACTGATGGGCTATGTGATGGAACGCGGCGCGCTGGTGGACAAGATGTTTCACAGCGTTCAGCTGGCGTTTCGCAGCGTGCCGGGGTCGCTTGCGGTTACGACATTGATCATCTGCACCTTTTGGGGCATTGCCAGCGGCCTGGTCGGCGCGGTGGTAGTTCTGATGGGCGTCATCGCCATGCGGCCGATGTTGAATGCGGGTTACGACACGCGTCTGGCGGCCGGCGTGATCACCGCGGGCGGCACTTTGGGGATATTGATTCCACCGTCGGTGATGATCATTGTGTATGCGGCGGTCGCTGGGCAGTCCGTGGTCAAACTCTACGCGGCGGCCATGTTTCCGGGGTTCTTCCTGGCGCTCCTGTACCTGATCTACATCATTGGCTGGGTATTGATCAACCCGAAAATCGCGCCGAAACTGCCGCCTGAGCAGATGACAGCGCCGATCCCTGCCTGGTTGGCGCATGTGTCGTCCGCCTATTCCCGCCGCATCCTGCCGGCGCTGGCCAGCGCCGTCCTGGCGCCTGGCAAAGCGGTCCAAAGCGGCCTCGCCGATGTCGCAATCACCTGGGGCCATCTGGCGCGCAGCCTAGCGTTGGCGCTGGCGCCGTTTTTCATTGTTGCTGGGACCTTGGGTGCCGCCTGGTGGTACGTGGTGATCCATTCGCAGGAAGAAAACAATGCAGCACAAGTGGCCGAAGCTGCCAAGCCTGCGCCAGCCAGCACTCCGGCGGCGAACGCCAGCGGTGCGGTAACCGCCAAAACTGCGCCGGAAAGCGCGCCCGCAGCGGGTGGGTTGCAGGAGCCGCCGTCTGAGGGTGTGAAAGAGACTGTGGCAACGGATGGCGGGTTGAAAGAACCACCCACGGAAGGTGGCGTCAAAGAGCCTCCGTCGGAAGGCGGGCTTCAGGCGCCGCCCGGGTCTTCGGATGTCACAGAGCCGCCCGGCGCAGAAAAAACCGCCTCGGACAAACCGGGCGCCGAACCGGCATTGCAGGAGATGGGTGACCCTTCGGCCAAAGGGCCCCAAACCGCGCCCGTGCCCGACGCGTTTTACACCGGGTTTTGGGTGGCTTGTGGCGTTTCCTTGCTGTTGCTGGTCTGGTACTACCGGCGGTTTGACGCTGAACAATTTGAAATTTTGCGCATGCTGGTCTCGTCGGTGATGCCGCTGGCCTTGCTGACCTTCATTGTGCTGGGTGTGATTCTGTTTGGCATCACCACCGCGACCGAATCCGCGGCGGTTGGCGCCGCCGGCGCCTTTCTGATGGCCTGGCATGCGGGTACGCTGGATTTTGAAAAAATCAAGCAGGCGGTGTTTTTGACGGCCAAGACCACCTCGATGGTGTGCTGGTTGTTCGTCGGCTCGGCTTTGTTCTCCGCAGTGTTTGCGCTTTTGGGCGGTCAACGCGTGGTGGAGCAGTGGGTGTTGTCGATGGACCTCTCGCCGATGCAGTTCATGCTGCTGTCGCAGGCCATCATTTTCATTTTGGGATGGCCCCTGGAATGGACCGAGATCATTGTGATCTTCGTGCCGATCTTCCTGCCTTTGCTGGCGCATTTTCAGATCGACCCGATTTTGTGGGGCGTGCTGGTGTTTGTGAACCTGCAGGCGGCCTTTTTGTCACCGCCGGTGGCTATGTCGGCGTTTTACCTCAAAGGGGTGTCACCGCCACACGTCACGATCAACCAGATTTTCGCGGGCATGATGCCCTACATGATCATCGTGATTATCTGTATGGTGTTGATGTACCTGTGGCCGGGCATGACGCTCTGGTTGCCCAAATACCTGTACGGGTAAAATCCCTGAAAAATCATCGGCCCGCCTTGATGCGGGCCTTTTTTTCGGGGGTTTGCATGATCATTGTTACGGGCGGCGCCGGGTTTATTGGATCCAACTTTGTGCTGGACTGGTTGGCTCAGTCCGATGAGCCGGTTCTCAATCTGGACAAGCTGACCTACGCCGGAAACCAGCAAAATTTTGCGTCGCTGAATGGCGACCGGCGACACGTTTTTGTCCATGGCGACATTGGTGATTCAGCGTTGGTGGCACGCCTGCTCCACAAACAAAAACCCCGAGCGATCGTCAATTTCGCCGCGGAATCGCATGTTGACCGCTCCATCCACGGGCCGGAAGATTTCATCCAGACCAATATCATGGGGACGTTTCGCCTGTTGGAGGAAGTGCGTGGGTACTGGGGCAGCCTGGACACTGCCGCCAAACCAGCGTTTCGATTCCTGCATGTTTCTACTGACGAGGTTTATGGCTCGTTGGCCAAGGAAGACCCGGCCTTCAGTGAAACCCGCCGGTACGAGCCCAACAGCCCGTATTCAGCGAGCAAGGCGGCCAGCGACCACCTGGTGCGGGCTTACCACCACACCTACGGGTTGCCGGTACTTACCACCAATTGCAGCAACAACTACGGCCCATTTCATTTCCCCGAAAAACTGATTCCGCTGATGATCGTCAATGCACTGGCGGGCAAAAACCTGCCGGTGTATGGCGACGGCATGCAAATTCGGGATTGGCTGTACGTCAAGGACCACTGCAGCGCGATCCGGCGCGTGCTGGAGGCGGGCCGCACTGGTGAGGTCTACAACATCGGTGGCTGGAACG
>JANNYX010000540.1:0-6362 GCA_031410295.1 Rhodoferax sp. | reverse complement strand
AGCCGGTATTCGTCATTGCATCATTGAAGTGGCGCAGCCACGAGGTCATTTCGTCAGTCCCGCTTAAACACGGTTCCAGTCGAACTGGGCCTTGTCGCCCTTGCCGTAAATTTTCAAAGCGCCTTTTTCGCCGACCGCGTTGGGACGCTGGAAAATCCAGTTCTGCCAGGCGGTCAAGCGGCCAAAAATGCGCGTGGCCATGGTCTCCTGGCTGTTGAAACGCAGGTTGGCTTCGAGGCCGGTCAAGGCGTCGGGCGACATGGCCACGCGCTCTTCGATGGCAATGCGCACTTCGTCGGCGTAATCAATGTCATCCGGGTTGCTGGTGCACAGGCCGACAGCCATGGCGGCATCGGCGTCGAGTTTCTGACCAGCCACGGCACGTACCGCATCCAGCGCAGCTGCTTCGTTGTAGAAACGGCGGCCCAGGCGGCTCTCGTTGGTGGCCATCGGATAACTGCCAAAATTGACGTCCGCCACAGTGATCGTTGGCGACTTTGCCGGGTCATCCGGCAAGGCCAGGTGGTAAATGCGGTCGCAGGCCAGGGCCAGTTCAAGAAAAGTGCCACTGAAGCAGGAGCCGGCTTCGATCAGCGCAAACAGGCTGCGTGAGGACACGTCCAGTCGGCTCAAGGTGCGCCGCAGCAAGCCGATGGTTTCGCGCACCAGCCAGTGGTTTTGATGGGCCAGCAGTGTGGCGTCCATGGCCAGCACGGCGGCGCCGTCACCTTCGGTCTTGATCAGCCAGGTGCCGATATCGAGTTCATTGGTGCGCATCGAGAGGATCGCGTCTTCAAGTTGACGGGCCAATGCCAGCGGGTACCAGCTGTCGCCAGCCGCTTCAATGCCGGCGATGTCGCTGGGTTGGGCGCCGGTGGGTGCCTTGACGGTGAAGGTGGCGACGCGTCTGGCGCGGTCAATCTCCACGTTGACGTGCGCGTAACGCAGGGCGTTGGCCTCAACCGTGCGCGCCAGAGGCGTCAACGCCACGCCTTTTGAATCGGCAGGGCGGTCGCTCTTGGCCGCCAGTTGCAAAGCGCGCTCCTGCACTTTGGCGGCGAATACGGCCGGTTTGGCGATGGCATCGACCAAGCGCCAGTCCACCGCCTTTTGGCCACGCACGCCTTCAACACTGGTGCAAAAAATGTCGGCCAGGTCATGGCGAACATGGCGCTTGTCGGTCACCCGGGTGAGGCCTCCGGTGCCCGGCAAAACGCCCAGGAGCGGCACTTCAGGCAGGCTGACGGCACTGGCGCGGTCGTCCACTAGAATGATCTCGTCGCATGCCAGCGCCACTTCGTAGCCACCGCCAGCGCAGGCGCCATTCACGGCGGCCAGGAACTTGAGGCCCGAATACTTCGATGAATCTTCCAGGCCGTTGCGGGTTTCGTTGGTGAATTTGCAGAAATTGACCTTCCAGCCGTGGCTGGACACCCCCAGCATGAAGATGTTGGCGCCCGAACAAAACACTTTCTCCTTGGCGCTGGTCAACACCACGGTGCGCACTTCAGGGTGTTCAAAACGGATGCGGTTCAAGGCATCGTTGAATTCGATGTCGACCCCCAGGTCGTAACTGTTGAGCTTGAGCTTGTAGCCGGGGCGCAAGCCGGCGTTTTCGTCAAAATCGGCGCTCAACGTGGCCACGGGACCGTTGCAGGCCAGTTTCCAGTGGCGGTAGGCGCCGGGATGGGTTTGATATTCAACGCGGGGGGCGGCAGACGCGGCGGTCAAAACGGTGGCTTCACTCATGTTGGCTCCTTAAAAATTTGTTGATCCAAAATTTTCTGAATCATTGTCTCGGTGCATTCACGCCTAGGGTCAGACTGGGTCGCTTGTTTCACCTCGGCATGCATCATGATGCAGATCAATGGCATGCATAATACTGCATATTTTCGGACAGTCAAGCACTATTTTGCATATTTTTGAAACTTTCTCAAAACGACGTCAATACCGTAGCCGTCGTCGCGCTCAGGCACTCCTCGCGCTGCCCACCAGGCCCACCAACGCCGCGAAATTCTCGCTCTGGGACTTGCCCGAGGTGTCCATGGTCAGCCCGGCTTTTCCATACATAGGCGCGCGGCTCACCAGAATACGCTTGAGGTCGTCCATGGCCTCGCTGTTGCCCGCCATCGGGCGCAAATCTCCCTGGGTGACGACACGTTGCATGTGTTCTTCGGGGGAGGCCTGCAACCAAATGGTCATACATTCGGACAGCAGCAGTTTGTAGGTGCCGGGGTCTGACACAATACCGCCCGGTGTGGCGATCACCGCGTCGGGGTAGAGGCCAATCACTTCTTCCAGTGCCCGCCGCTCGTAGCGCCGATAAGCTGTCTGCCCCAGCAGACTTTGTATTTCGGCCAGCGAACAACCCGCCACCCGCTCCACTTCTCGCGTCAACTCAATAAACGGCACGCCCAGATCTTCCGCCAGCAGCTGGCCCATGGTCGATTTGCCGGCGCCCCGCAGGCCGATCAAGGCGATCCGCCGCCGCCGTGCGGCGTGTGTGCCGGCTTCACCAAACAGCTCGGACAAGGCCAAACGGGCTTTGGTCAGGTCCGCTTCAGACCGGTCAGTAAGCAGGGCATTGATCAGCATTTTTTCTGGCGACGCCTGACCGTCGTCGCTGATCAGATCCGCCACCGTGCAGCCCAAGGCGTTGGCCACCTGCGTCAATACCACGATGGACGCGTTGCCCACGCCCAGTTCCAGGTTGGCCAGGTGGCGCTCAGACACGCCCGAACTGCCAGCCAGCGCTTTGCGGCTGACGCCTTTGCGCGCCCGCATCATGCGCACCCGTTCACCCAGGGCTTGCAATACCGGGTCACGCGCTGGCGCTTCATTCTCGATGTCTGGCAAATCTGATACTGTGCCCATGTTCCCGCCTCCAACCACTGCGTCCCACATCAAAGTAGGCTTGCAAAATAAAAATAATGCACTATAATGCTCTATTCGCTCAGATAAATAGAATTAAAGTGCCGTTTTTGGTTTTCATGACTATGCACTATTTTACACCGCCCGTTGAGGAGACACCCATGAGTTCATCCGCGTCCAAGTCCTTGCCTGATCTGCCGGAGCGTTTCAATTTTGCCGACCACGTCTTGCGCCTCAACCAAGCCCGTGGCGACAAGCCAGCCTTCATCGACGACACCGAGACCCTCACTTTTGCCGGCCTGGCAGAGCAAGTGCGCCGTTGCGCCAATGGCTTGATGGCGCTGGGCGTGCGCCGTGAAGAGCGCGTGTTGCTCTTGATGCAAGACTGCAACGACTGGCCGGTGGCATTTCTGGGCGCGCTCTACGCGGGCGTGATCCCGGTGGCCGTCAACACCATGCTCACTGCTGACGACTACGCCTACATGTTGTCGAACAGCCGCGCCCAGATGGCGTTCGTATCGGCTGGCTTGTTGCCGGTCCTAGAAGCGGCAATGGCCAAATCGCCGCACGAACTGCGCACCGTCGTCGTGTCGCAGGCCACCCAACCCGTGCCACAGGGCCAGACCTTTTCGGCCTGGCTGGGCCTGCGCCCGCCGATGCTGCAATGCGCCGGCACCGCGCCAGATGACATGGCCTTCTGGTTGTATTCCTCGGGTTCCACCGGGCGGCCCAAAGGCACGGTGCATACCCAGGCCAGCCTGTTCTGGACCGCCGAGCTGTATGGCAAGGCGCTTTTGGGCTTGACTGAAAAAGACACCACGTTTTCAGCCGCCAAACTGTTTTTCGCTTACGGCCTGGGCAACGGTTTGTCGTTTCCGCTGACCGTCGGCGCCACATCGCTTCTGATGGGGGAGCGCGCCACGCCCGCGGCAACCTTCAAACGATTGACGGAAAAGCGGCCAACCGTGTTTTTCGGCGCACCGACCGGCTTTGCCGGAATGCTGGCTTCACCCGACCTGCCACCCAAGGAAAAAACCGCCTTGCGCATGTGCTCGTCGGCCGGTGAAGCCTTGCCGCGCGAATTGGGCGAACGTTTTTCGAGCCATTTTGGTGTGGAAATCATTGACGGCATTGGTTCGACCGAAATGTTGCATGTCTACCTCTCCAACCGGCCCGGCGACGTGCGTTACGGCACCACCGGCAAACCGGTGGCGGGTTACGAGATTGAGTTGCGCGATGAAGATGGGCAGGTCGTGCAAGGCGCCGAAACCCTGGGTGACCTGTACATCAAAGGCCCCTCGGCGGCGCTGTTCTATTGGGCCAACCGGAACAAGACGCGCGAAACCTTTTTGGGCGCGTGGACCAAAAGCGGCGACAAATATTTCCGCGATACCGATGGTTATTACGTGTACGGCGGGCGCGGTGACGACATGCTCAAGATCAGTGGCCAATATGTCTCGCCATTTGAGGTCGAGTCCACCTTGCAGCAGCACCCGGCCGTGCTCGAAGCCGCAGTGATTGGCGTCAACGACGACAACGGCCTCACGCGGGGCAAGGCGTTTGTGGTGCTCAAGGACCCGAACGGTGCGTCAGAAGCGCTGGCTGACGAGCTCAAGACGTTTGTCAAATCGAAGCTGGCTCCAGTTAAATACCCGCGTCAGATCGAATTCATTGCAGAATTGCCCAAGACGGCCACCGGGAAAATCCAGCGCTTCCGTCTGCGCGACAACGAAACCAAAAAGCCGGCCTGAACCTGCTTGCCAGCGCTCTTTTTGCGCGTTCTCTAACTGCATCAGCTTCTGCTTTTTCAACCCCATTCCAAAGGACGAAAACATGCTCTCCTACCAACTCGAAGCGTTCGGCAAACCGCTGGGCCAGGTGCTGCGCGACACGCCAACGCCCAGCGGCACTGAAGTCATCGTCAAAATCGGCAGCTGCGGCGTCTGCCACAGCGACGTGCATTTGCATGACGGTTATTTTGATCTGGGCGGCAGCAACAAGATGGACATGACCCGCGCCCTAAACCTGCCGCGTACGCTGGGCCATGAAATCGCCGGCACGGTGGTCGCCGTGGGACCCGACGCGCAAGGCGCCAAGGTGGGTGACCGCCGCGTGGTCTACCCGTGGCTTGGCTGTGGCGCGTGCACGTTCTGCCTGGCCGGCGATGAGCAGATCTGCAACAAGCCGCGCGCCCTGGGTATCCAGCAGGACGGCGGGTTCTCCGACCACGTGGTGGTGCCGAACGCCAAGTACCTGATCGACTATGGCAACCTGCCCGAAGAGCAAGCCTGTACCTACGCCTGCTCCGGCCTCACCGCCTATGGCGCCCTGAAAAAAGTGGGCGCCCTGGGCAAAGACGACCCGCTGTTGATCATTGGCGCAGGCGGCGTCGGCCTCTCGGGCATCCGCCTGGCCGCGCAGATGTTTGAACGCCCGCCGATCGTCGTCGAGCTGGACAAATCCAAATGGGACATCGCCCGTGAAGCCGGCGCCGGCGAGTTGATTGACCCCAGTGCCGAAGGCGCAGCGCGCAACCTCTTCAAGGCCACGGGTGGTGTCGCCGCGGCCGTCGATTTCGTCGGCGCCGCAGCCACTTTTGACTTTGGCTACAACGCCTTGCGCAAAGGCGGCACGATCGTCTGCGTCGGTCTGTTTGGCGGTTCCACCGCCATCGTGCCGGCCATGGTGTCGATGCGCGCGGTGAACGTGCGTGGCTCCTACGTCGGCCGCCTGTCGGAAATGAACGAACTCATGGCCATCGCGCGCAGCGGGAAATTGCCGCCATTGCCGCTGACCAGCCAGCCTCTGGCCAATGCCACGCAGGCCCTGGAAGACTTGCGCGCCGGCCGCATCCGCGGTCGCACGATCCTGCGCCCTTGAGCCGCTCCCCATCGAGGGGCAACCAAGCCAAACCCAACCGGAAACCAGGCATGACAACGAACGACCCAAGCACCGACTGGAGCCAACTGAACCCGCAAGCCATTTGGCGCGACTGGGTGGTGAAGTCCGAGCAGCAGTGGAGCGAAGCCCTGTCCACACTGATGAAGGACAAACGCGCGGGTGGCGCGCTCACGACGCAGGTCGCGCAGGCGCGCATGATGCAAAAGCAGTTTGGCGAGATGATGCACATGTCATTGGCGGCCGGCAACCTGCCTTCACGCACCGATATCGAAGGGCTGGAGGAACGCCTGGGCCGGGTCGAAGACGGCCTGGCGGCCTTGGCGGCACAGGTCAGTCAGCTCACCTTGGCCCTGCTTGGCAAAAACCTGGTGAAGCCGACCACCAAAACACCCACACGCAACCGCAAACCCGCGCCCCGGGCAAAGGCCTGACCATGGCCGTTCCTCGCCCCGCAGATCCTGCTCCTGCGCCGCCCAAGCGCCTGATTCAAAACCCGATGCAGCGGGCCCTGGAACGCATGGGCCTGGCCGGGGAAGATTTTGCCGACATGGCGGGACCGCTGGGCACCACGCCGCGCGAAACCATCTATG
>JANNYX010000539.1:0-3488 GCA_031410295.1 Rhodoferax sp. | reverse complement strand
CCCGTTCCCGTTCCCGTTCCCGTTCCCGGAGTTTTCGTGCGGATGAGTGCCAGCGCCGCGCACAATCAATACGCGCTGGCCTGGTTTGATTTGGGCATGCACCTGTTGCCAAAGTGTCTCTGAATCAAACTGCGCTGAATGTGGCGCAGATGAATCGATCTGTTGCGGCACCAAGCCCTGGGCCAAGAGCGCTTGCACGGTCCCGGGACCAGTCGCCCAAGCCCGGGTTTTGCCAGCACTGAAAGATTCGATCAGGTTCTTGTTTGCCAGGGAATCTGCCGCCTGACTCGCAAAAAAATGCGTGACAGCGTTTGCACTGACAAACATCACCGCCTGGAATTGCGGCAAAAGCAAGCGGCAGCGCGCAACCGCTGCCGGGTCGGGCGCAGCGCCGATCACCATCAATGGAAGCCGCAACACGTCATGCCCCCCCGCCTGCAATCCTTGCACCCACAGCTGTGCATCATTGGCCGGGCGCGTCACCACAACGCGCATTCAGCCGGCCTTTTCGCTGGCAACGGCGCCCGCAGCGACCAGGTCGGCAGCGACCTGCCGGCCCAGCGCCTCGGCATCGGGCAGGTCTCGCACCAGGGTTGACCGCTGGGCACGAACCAGTTCGCGCGCGGGTGCCAGGCCGATCGCCAACTCGGCTTCTCCCCAGGCGGCGCGCAAGTGAAGCTGATCGCCAGCCCAAACAGCGTGTGCTGCCAGTGGCATGGAACAACTTCCGCCCATGGCCCGACTGACGGCCCGCTCAGCGGCGACCGCCAACCAGGTTGGTTGGTGCGCCAGGGGCTCCAGGGCGGTCATCAGATCCTGCCGCCGGGACTGGATTTCGATGCCCAACGCCCCCTGCCCAGCCGCTGGCAACATGTCGTGCGTTTCAAAAACGCTTGCAATGCGCTGCTCAAGGCCGAGGCGTTTGAGGCCCGCCGCCGCCAGCACGATTGCCGCGTAATGGCCTTCGTCGAGTTTGCGCAAGCGGGTGTCGAGGTTGCCACGCAGGGGCTCAATCTTCAAATCCGGCCGCAGCGCGCGCAACAGCACTGTGCGGCGCAGACTCGAGGTGCCGACAACCGCGCCCACCGGAAGTTGCGACAGCTGGCTGAAGCGATTCGACACCAGGGCGTCGCGCGGGTCCTCACGCACGAGGACACAAGCCAGGCTGAAACCCGCTGGCAAGTCCATCGGCACATCCTTCAGCGAGTGCACCGCCAGATCGGCACGAGCTTCCTCCAGCGCCACTTCCAGCTCCTTGACGAAGAGGCCTTTGCCACCGACTTTGCTCAGTGAACGATCAAGAATCTGGTCGCCTTTTGTCGTCATGCCCAGCAAGGTGACGGCCTGCCCAAGCGCCACCAGCAGCGACTTGACATGCTCGGCCTGCCACAATGCCAACCGGCTTTCGCGGGTGGCGATGACCCAAGGCGCGGTGTGCCGGGTTGACGGGTTATGGGCAGGGCTCAATTAGGGGCTCGAATTCTTAAGCGGCGGGCAATGGCGCGCTGGCTCAGAAGTGCGCGCTGGTTCAGGACGGACAGGAATGCTAGCATGGACCATGGCAAAAACACAGGCGCCAGCTATGGCGGAAACGCCCTTGATTGAGGACATCCGGCTCCTCGGACGCTTGCTCGGCGACGTTATCCGCGAGCAGGAAGGCGCTGAAAGTTTTGAGCTGATCGAACGCATCCGCAAACTCTCGGTGGCGTTTCGCCGTGACGCCGATGCCGACGCCGACCGGCAGATGAAAAAACTGCTCAAACGCCTGAGCAGCAAACAGGCGGTGAGCGTGATCCGCGCCTTCACCTACTTCAGCCACCTGGCCAATCTGGCCGAGGACCGCCACCACCTGCGCCGGCGCGAAGTTCATGAACGCGCCGGCCATGCGCAGGAAGGCAGTGTCGAAGTTTGCCTCGCGCGCTGCAAGAAAGCCGGCATCACAACCGAAGCCATCGCCAACTGCCTCGCCGGCGCGCACCTGTCGCCGGTGTTGACTGCCCATCCGACCGAAGTGCAGCGCAAAAGCATTTTGGACGCCGAACGCGCCATCGCCCAGTTGTTGGCCCTGCGTGACGGCCTGCTTGGCACCGCGCGTTTGCAGGCGCCGTCTGGCCGCGCCCCCAAAGACATGTTGGCGGCCCGGGAACTGGCCCGCATTGAGGTTCAAATCCGCGCCCGCGTCCTGCAGCTGTGGCAAACCAGCTTGCTGCGCTTCTCCAAATTAACCGTGGCGGATGAAATCGACAACGCGCTGAGTTATTACCAGTCCACCTTTTTACATGAAATCCCGAAACTCTATGCCGATCTGGAAGACGGCCTGGGTGGCCTGCCCGTGCACAGCTTTTTGCGCATGGGCCAATGGATCGGCGGGGACCGCGACGGCAACCCGTTTGTTACCGACAAAACCCTGGACTACGCCTTCCAGCGTCAGGCTGAACTGGCTTTGCGGCACTACCTGACTGAAGTCCATCACCTGGGCGCCGAACTTTCCATGTCGACGCGCCTGGTCGACTGTTCGCCCGCCATGCTCGAACTGGCCAACAGCTCACCCGACACCAGTCTGCACCGCCAGGATGAGCCTTACCGGCGCGCCCTCACCGGCATCTACGCCCGCCTGGCCGCGACCCTGAAGGACATCACCGGCACGGATGCCGCACGCCACGCCGTGGCGCCGCATAACGCCTACCACAGCCCGGAAGAATTCAACGCCGACTTGCGCACGATTGAGGCCTCTTTGGCGGCCCACCACGGCGCCGCCCTGGCGACGCAGCGCCTGCACCCGCTGATCCGCGCGGTCGATGTATTCGGCTTTCATCTGGCCACCGTCGACCTGCGCCAAAGTTCCGACAAACATGAGCAGGTCGTGGCCGAGCTCCTGGCCATTGCCCGCATTGCGTCCAACTATGCCGATTTGGCCGAAGACGCCAAGCGCCAGCTGCTGTTGCGCCTGCTCAATGAAGCGCGCCCCCTTCGTGTGCCCGGCGCCAGTTACAGCGCTTTGACGCTGGGCGAGATGGCCATTTTCGACACTGCCAAAACGATCCTGGCGCGCTTCGGCGCGGCCGGCATCCGCCACTACATCATCAGCCACACTGAAACCGTGAGCGACCTGCTGGAAGTGCTGCTGCTGCAAAAGGAAACCGGCCTGATGCGCGGCCTGTTGCAGGAAGACGCCCGCAATGACCTGATCGTGGTGCCCCTGTTCGAAACCATCGACGACCTGCGCAACGCCGCCCGCATCATGCGGGATTTTTACGCCCTGCCCGGCATTGCGGCCATGGTGCAACGAAGCGGCGCGCTGCAAGACATCATGCTGGGTTACTCCGACAGCAACAAGGACGGCGGCATTTTCACCAGCAACTGGGAGCTGTACCAGGCGGAAATCGCGCTGGCCGGCCTGTTTGACGACATGGCCCAAAGCGCCCTCCAAATGGCAGGCGGGCAGGTCGTCAAGTTGCGGATGTTCCACGGCCGCGGCGGCACCGTCG
>JANNYX010000538.1:0-2645 GCA_031410295.1 Rhodoferax sp. | reverse complement strand
ATTCAACAAATACGCGACTTCAACTGCAATTTTATTGCTGAAATTGGACAATAGCCAAAATTGGCGAATTAATTAACACCCATGTTAATTAATATGCAAACTGCCGACAGGCGTATCGGCAAAACTTGTTTCAGTCTATCGGAGCCGGCCACTCTGAATGCTGTGAACGTTGCCCAACGCAACTCGGCTTGGCCGGATTGCCAGGCGTCAACTTATTGAGGAACCAACCCCGCGGCCTTGACCAGTTCCGCGTGCAGCTTCATGTCGCGCGCGATCAAGGCGCGCAAATCCTCGGGGCCGGCGGGAGCCACATCCATGCCGATCTCGGCAAGCTTGCTCCGGTTGTCCGCATCGAACGCAGCGACCCCCGCGCGATTGAGTTGATCGATGATGGGTTTGGGTGTTTTCGCAGGCGCAAGCAAAGCGATCCAGGTCGGAAGGACCAGATCGCTGACGCCGCTCTCGACCATGGTCGGCACTTGGGGGAAGATCGACGAGCGGTTCGCCGTCATCACCGCCAAGGGATAAAGCGTCCCCGCTTTCACATGCTGGACCGCTTCAGGCATCACGGCGAAGATGGCATCCACGGTGCCGGCGATCGTGTCGTTGATGGCCAACGCGCCGCCCCGGTAGGGGATATGCAACAGTTTGGTTTGCGTCCGCGTTTCAAACATCAAGCCCGCCAGATGCTGGGGGCTGCCGTCGCCTGACGATGCGTAGGTGACCTTTCCAGGATTGGCCTTGGCGGCAGCCAGGAACGTGGCGAAGGTCGGGTATTTTTGTCTGTCCTTGACCACCAGGATCATGGCTTGGTTCACCAGGCGTGTGACCGGGGCGAAGTCGGCTTCCGGGTCATAGGCCAGATTTTTGAAGATGCTTTTGTTGGTCGTCAGGAACGACGCCGGTGAAACGGTCAGCGTGTAGCCATCCGGGGCTGCCTTGGCGACCGCCGGCATGCCAATTTGCCCGGAGCCGCCGGCCCGGTTGTCCACCAGAAACGGTTGTCCCAAATCAGCGCTCATCCTCTGCGCCAGATTGCGCGCAATCACGTCCACGCCGCCGCCCGCAGGCAAAGCCACGATCACCTTCACCGGCTGGTCCGGATATTTGGCTTGGCTAAAGGCTTGGCCCGCCAGTGACAGGGCGCCAATGGCTCCAGTGAACGCGAGGGCTGAGCGTCGAGTTTGCATGGGGATCTCCTGGCTGGATTGGGGATGTAGTTTCCAAAGCAAACTATGTGCCAGCCGATTATGCACCGAGCGGGTGCGCTGCTTCGCTGCCAGACCAGACCTTCACCGGCTGCCCCAATCTCCGCAGTACATCCCGCACCGTCTGCGCCCGGTCCTTGGCATCGGGCAGGGCCAGTTCAATGCGCAGTTTCTCGTTGCCGGCGAGCTTGATGTAGCGGTTTTTCTGGATCAGCTCGATGATGCGCATCGAATCAATGGGTGGGTCTTTCTTGAAGGTGATCGTGGTCAGCGTGGGCGAAGCGTCGACCTTCACCACGCCGTAAGGTTTGGCCAACACGCGCAGGCGGTGCACGTCGATCAGCGTCGCGGCTTGCGTAGGCAGTTTGCCAAAGCGGTCGACCAGTTCTTCCAGAAGTGCATCGATTTGATCGGCATTCTTCGCGGTTGCGAGTTTTTTGTAGAACGACAAACGCAGGTGCACATCGCCGCAATAACTGTCGGGCAATAGCGCGGGGGCGTGCAGGTTGATGTCAGTGGTCGTGTTCATCGGCGCCATCAGGTCCGGCTCAATGCCGGCCTTGAGGCAACGCACCGCCTCGCCGAGCATCTCGTTGTAGAGCTGGAAGCCGACTTCGAGCATGTTGCCACTCTGGTTTTCACCGAGCACTTCACCGGCGCCACGGATTTCCAGGTCGTGCATGGCGAGGTAAAAACCGCTGCCAAGTTCTTCCATCTGCTGGATCGCGTCCAGCCGCTGGCTGGCTTGTTTGGTGAGTGATTCCTTGTCGGGCACCATCAGGTAGGCGTAGGCCTGGTGGTGGCTGCGACCGACGCGGCCACGCAACTGGTGCAACTGCGCCAGGCCGAATTTGTCGGCGCGGCTCATCACAATCGTGTTCGCAGTAGCCACGTCAATGCCGGTTTCAATGATGGTGGAGCACAGCAGCAGGTTGTAGCGTTGGGCGACAAAGTCGCGCATCACGGCTTCCAACTGGCGTTCGGGCATTTGGCCGTGGGCGACGGCAATGCGCGCTTCGGGCAGCAGCTCCTCGAGCTTAGCGCGGCGGTTTTCTATGGTTTCGACTTCGTTGTGCAAAAAGTAGACCTGGCCACCGCGTTTCAACTCGCGCAAGACGGCTTCGCGGATGACGCCATTGCCTTCCGTGCGCACAAAGGTCTTGATCGCCAGGCGCCGCTGTGGCGCGGTGGCGATCACGCTCAAATCGCGCAGGCCTTCAAGCGCCATGCCCAAGGTGCGCGGGATCGGCGTGGCGGTGAGCGTGAGCACATCGACCTCGGCGCGCAGGGCTTTCATGGCCTCTTTGTGGCGCACACCAAAACGGTGTTCCTCGTCGATGATGAGCAGGCCCAAATCCTTGAACTTGGTCGATTCACTCAGCAGCTTATGGGTACCGACCACAATATCGACCGTGCCGTCAGCCAGGCCTTTGAGGG
>JANNYX010000537.1:0-6833 GCA_031410295.1 Rhodoferax sp. | reverse complement strand
AATTCAGGGAAGAGGAGCGCGATGGACCGCCTGATTCGTACATCTGAGCTGCGCTTGATCGGTGTGCCCAGTACGCTGGGTTTGCCCGAAGGCGGGACCCAGCACGGTCCGGCGGCACTGCGGGCTTTGGGTATTTTGTCGGCGCCGGCCCGTGCCGGGCTCAGGGTGCAATGGGGCGCCACGCTGACACCCGGGCCCGGCCCGCGCTGGCCGGCCTTGATTGACCTGTGCAGCCGCCTGGCCGTTGAAACCGCAGCGGCCACCGCCAGCGGTGAGATCCCGGTGGTGCTGGGCGGCGACCATGCAATCGCCGCGGGCACCTGGCGTGGCGTTGCGCGGGCGCTGGGTGTGGCCCCCGGCCTCTTGTGGATCGACGCGCACCTGGACGCGCACACGCACCAAAGCAGCGCCTCTGGCAACCCGCACGGCATGCCGCTGGCCGCTTTGCTGGGGGCCCAGGTTGACGGCCTGGAGGCGATTGCCGGTCCACTGCTCGATCCATCCCGCGTTGCACTGGTGGGCGCGAACAGCTGGGAGCCGCCGGAACTCAGCCGCCTGCAAGCGCTGGGCGTGCGTATTTTTTCGATGCAGGAGATTCGCCAGCGCGGGCTTGCCGCCGTGATGCAGGACGCCCTGGCCGTTGCCCAAAGCTGTGCTGGGGCGCCGGGTCATTCGGGTCTTTTTGGCGTCAGCCTGGACCTGGACGCCATCGACCCGTCTCAGGCGCCCGGCGTGGCCACGCCGGTGGCCGGCGGGCTCGATGCGCACGAATTGCGCCAGGCGCTGCACGGCCTGGTCCGCCAGCCAAATTTTGTCGCCCTGGAAATCGCCGAATACGATCCGGGCCGGGACGTTGCACAACGCACCGGGCGGCTGGCGGTTGATCTGCTCGAGGCGCTTTGCCTGCCGCCGCCTTCTGGCCTGGTGGCATGGGAGGAACGTTACGGCGCACACAACTACCTGCCGCTGCCGGTGGTTTTGGCGCGTGGCGCCGGTTCCTGGGTCTGGGACGTGGAAGGCCGCCGTTATCTGGATTTGATGGGGGCCTACTCAGCACTTTCGTTCGGGCACGGCCATCCGCGCCTGGTGGCGGCGTTGCAGGCCCAGGCCAGCCGCCTGGCCGTGACTTCAAGGGCGTATTACAACGACCGCTTGCCGCTTTTGCTCAAGCGCCTGTCTGACATGTTCGGCTATGAGCGCGTCTTGCCCGTCAACACCGGGCTCGAAGCCGTGGAAACGGCGCTGAAGGCGGCGCGCAAGTGGGCGCACAAGGTCAAGGGTGTGCCCGAAGGCCAGGCCGAAATCATCGCCTGCGCCGGCAACTTTCATGGGCGCTCGATTGCCATCACCGGCCTCTCCACCGAGGCGCAATACCGAAGCGGTTTCGGGCCGTATCCACCCGGCCTCACCACCATCCCATTTGGTGACGCGGCGGCGCTCGAAGCGGCCATCACGCCCAACACGGCGGCGTTCCTGGTGGAGCCGATTCAATGCGAAGGCGGCATCATCGTGCCGCCGTTGGGTTATCTGGCTGCCTGTGCCGAGATTTGCCGGCGCCACCATGTCTTGCTGATCGCCGACGAAGTCCAGACCGGCCTGGGCCGCACCGGGCGCCTGCTGGCCTGTGAACACGAGCAGGTCCGCCCGGACGGGGTGATCCTGGGCAAAGCCCTGGGTGGCGGCCTGTTGCCGGTGTCGGCGTTTCTGGCCGACGATCACGTCATGCAGGTGTTTTCACCCGGCGACCACGGCAGCACGTTTGGCGGCAACCCCTTGGGCGCCGCAGTGGCGCTGGAAGCGCTGGCCCTGCTTGAAGAGGAGGGCCTGGTGATGCGCGCTGCCGAACTTGGCGCCTATATGCAGGCGCGTCTCACGGCGATGCGCCGCCTGTGGATTCGTGACGTGAGAGGCCGCGGCCTGCTGGCAGGCATCGAGCTGGACCCGGCGGTAGAGGGTGCCCGGTCATTCTGCGAACGCCTGCTGCGCCACGGCGTTTTGTCCAAGGACACCCACCATACGGTCGTGCGCCTGGCGCCGCCCTTGACCATCACGCGCGAGGAACTCGACCACGGCCTAGACGCAGTGCAAGCCGCGATTGACGAACTCGCGCCCTGAAAACTGGAAACTTCCTGGACAGTAACGGTTTCCGCCACCCGAAAATTGACCCACTCAGGCGGATTGCGCAAGTTCCATAATTGAACAATATGGGAGCTAAACCACAACCGACGCCGCAAGTCCGATCGGCTCCATCGGTTTTTGCCGCGGCAGCGGAGCGATTTCATAACACTTGACCGGTTCGGAAAAACCTTTCAAGACCAGCGCGCCGATGCTTTGAACCCGCACAGCTTTTTCGATATTGCCGGCAACGACGCTAGAGATGAGGATCTGCCCCCCGCTGGCCTCCGCACACAGCCGGGCGGCGAGATTGGTGACATTTCCAATGGCCGCATAATCGCGCCGACCTTCGAAACCGATGGCGCCGATGGTTGCCATGCCCTGGGCGATGCCGATCCCCATGGAAAGACTGTAGTCCCGCTGTTCCCAAATCTTGTTGAGCGTATGGAAACTGGCTTGCATTTCCAGCGCCATTTTTCCTGCCTTGACGGCGGGATCTGGAATTTCAACCGGATCATTGAGAAAGATCATCATCCCATCCCCGGCAAATCGCTCCAGCGTGGCCTGATAAGTCGCAATCAATTCGCCCATGGCTGTATGGAACTCGCCCAAAATCCGCATCACCTCATCCGCTCCGTGCGTTTGTGTAAAGGCGGTATATCCGCGCAGATCGAGAAACAGCACTACGATCTCCCGATGGTGTGGCCGATACAGTTCCTCGCTGGTGGCCGAGAGCAGTTGATCCGCGACTGCCGGAGAGAAAAATCGCCGCAGTCGCTCAAGACGCTGTGCCTGCGCAAGGCGCGCCGATAGCGCCAGCGACAACATGGTCGCATCAAGCAGCATGCCGAAGTCCACGGCTCTGAACCCCCAGAACGAGTAAGGCAGGATTCCCATCACGGTGAGCGCTGTGATGGATGAGCCAACCAGACCCCCCGCCGAACCGTACAAATAAAAGTTGGCGGCGGTGTTGCGTCTTTGCAGGGACAGCAGCGCAAGGGCCAAGGCGATCACTGCATACAGGACGACCCACAGAATTGAAATGATGACATGCGCCCGGTAGCCGCCTAGCGCCGCCGACGCGACAAACGACAGCCCCAGGGTATACAGCAGGCGCCGCGTCCAGAGGTAAGCGACGGGAAGTTTGGCCTTGAGATCAAGGAAGATCAGAGCAAAAACCAGCCCTGCGAAACAGTAGAGGTAGATGAAAATGGAATTCGGCCAGATGCCCACTTTGGGAGACTCGGGCATCAACCACCTGAAGAGATGTCCGTTGTAGGTCGAGTGCATGAGAAGAAAAGCGATTAGAAGGCCGCAATAGGCAAGATAGGTCTTTTCGCGCGCGGCCAGGTACAGCGCCAAATTGAATAGGAGCAACGACAGCAATCCGCCATAGAGCAGCCCGAAGTACAAAGACTCTTCGGCAGCAAACTCGGTGAAATAGTCAGCCGCCATCAGCTTCAGGTTGACGAAGAATGGGCCCCGCGTTTGGATGCGCACGACCAGTGTGCTTCTGCCCGGCGGCAGGGTCAGAGCCACGTTGGTCAGCCGATGAGGCTCGCTGCGCTGCGCGAAAGGATATGTCTTCCCTCCGGCGAATGTCTGCACTCTGCCTTGCGCGTCGGTCAAGGTGGCCCGTATTTCATCCAGCCACGGTGGATCGAATACAAGCAAGCGCTTGAGCGACGATGTTTGCTTGTTTTCCAGAGGAACGACAAACCAGTAGGTTGCCGCGCTAAAGTTGGTACTGAAGACTTCGCTATCGAGTCTTGTTGAATTCCCCGACGTGGCCTCCTTCGTCACCTCCTCAACAGTTTTGTTCCCCGCTTCGTCCTTGATGATGGACGCCCACGGGATCAGGGCTATTTGGGCTTGCGTTACGTCGGCCACAATCCCGGCGGACGGGCCCCGTTCCTGCGCCACCGCTCGCGTTGTCAGCCCCACGCACATTGTCAGCAGCGTGAGCACCAAGGCAATGAACCGCATGGGAGGCATGAAGTCGCTCATCCCAGGGCTCAAAACTGGATGCTGGCAGGAACGGTCAAGTTGTAGGGATAAGGTTTGTTCGGGTCAGCGTCTGGCTCCAGGCGCATGAATTCCGGCATGATCGTGCGCACGTTTTTAGCGACGCTTTTGAGATCTTCACGAAACTGGGCGCTGGCAGCGATGAGTGCCGGGTCGGTGAACGCATAGGCAGTCTCGATCAGATTGGGCGCCATCGTCACCACTGCGAAGACCATATCGTTGGCAAGCTCGGCGCGGCCCATGTCGTCCGCCGAGACGACATCCCACATGTGCACAACATCGGCGCCGTCGTTGATGTCGGTTGGGGGCGGCCGGCGCAGGCGCAGAAATTTGTTCTTCAGGGAAATGCCATTGCCAAAACTTTGATGATCGGCCCCGTGCGCGACCGAGACATCCCACATGTAGATCGCAATGACTTTTGCCAGCGTGTTTCCTTCAAAAATGGCCGTCCCATCGGGAAAGCCGCGCACCTGTGCGCTGCAGTAGTCGGCCCAGCGTTTGACGTAAGGATCGGTCTTGGGGATCACGTTGGCGATCTTCGTGGCGAACACCAAAAACGGCTTGAAGTACTCGCGCAGGCATCGGCCATAAAGCATGTCGCCGTCCATCCAGGGTGCCATGTAGTTGTACGCCGGATAAGCCGCAAGACCCTTATAGCCCGAATAACCGATACCGAACAACTGCTTGACGTTGTAGCCGGTGGCCGTTAGCGGATCGAACCAGGTCTCATGCACCTTGTTGTTGACGACCGTCCAGGCGCCTTCGAGAACGGCGTTGTCCAGCGCCAATGTGTACGCGGTGTGAGGAAGCAGCGCCTGAAAGAGCGGATGGATCATTGGAACAGCCGTCTTGGTGATGGCATTGACCGAGTCCATTGGAAAATGAATCGTTGGGTGGACGACGAACAGGGCATGGTAGGCCGCGCCCTGCAGTGCGTAGGCTTTGGCGAGATTCCAGGCCTTGTCGCCGGGCCGCACCAGCAGGTCATTGTTTTTGCCGGTTTTCAGAAAGCGGATGCTGATGCAGGCAAAGCGCTCGCCTTCTTGCTGAAAGCGGCAGACCACCGGTGCGCAAAAGGTACCGGGCAAGGGGTCTATCAACTCCATCGCCGTGAAGTCGCCAAGCCAGATTGGGGAGGTCGGCGTTTCGCGGCGCAGGAAGCGGGAATAGACGGTTCGCGTCATGACCTGGACAAACTCGTCGTCGCCCGGAAGCGTGAACAGCAAATCCTTGATGCCGTCGAGGAAGGCCTCAAGCGTGTACTCCGCCACCGTTGTCTTGTAGCGCCAGCCGATGGTTTCATTCCACAAGTTGGCCTCGGCCTCAGGGATAGTGAGTACCTCCGGGGGTCGGGTCATCGGGTAGGCGGGCGCCGGCTGCGGCCAGGGCCCCAGCCGCTCGTAAAGAAACTGGTCTGGAGGAAGGTTGGGATCGGTCCAGGCTGGCTGAATCTGAATACCGCCGGGCAAATCGTTGTCTGCGTTTGTGGTCAATCCGATCTCCTTTTTTCAAAATGTAACATAAGCATTCGAGCCGACCAAGCACCCCATTGCAGCACCCTATTGCAATGCTCTGACGAGCCCGGTCGCAAGGTCCAGCCTGTTTGCCAAATGCGCATTCAGGTTGCGCATCACCGTGGCGTACAGCGTGGGGGACCGGCTTTCGAGCTCGTCCAGGCTGCGCCGGTCAAGTTCGAGCAGCCTGACCGGCGTGACACAGACCGCGTCGGCGGTGCGTTGTTGCGACATCAGCATGGACAGTTCACCGAAGATGCTGCCGGGCCAAAAAGCGGCCAGGCGTGTGTGCGAGGCCGGGCCGGCGCTCGATATCCGGATTTCGATCTGCCCCTCTTCGACGATGTACATCGACGTTCCCGCGTCTCCTGTGTGAAAGAGTGGACCCGCCGCGACGTCCATCGGCCGCAAACACGCCTTCAGCTCCTCCAGTTGTCCGTCGCTCAGGCCCAGCGTCAGAGGGGTCTGCCCGAACTCGAAGCGGGGGGCTATATCGATGCCCGGCCACTGCTCGCCCAAGAGCGCGACTTCGGCATGCTCCAGAGCGCGGTCGAGGTCCACGAACCACTGGGTCTTTGGGTCCGGCGCTGACAGGCCAAGCGCCACCAGGTTGCGGCTGCGGGCGCTATCTGGAAGCACGCCGGCCAGCAGCGGTCTGACCCCGGTTGCGGCCAGGGCTTTCGCGCCTGCGGCAATGATCTCGCACGCGGTCGCGTCAATGGTCGTCACACGGGTGAGATCGAGAACGCAAAAACGCGTGCCCAGCGCAGTAGATGCCAACTGCTGGGCAAGCTGGTCGGCCGTGCCGAAGAAAAGGGCGCCTTGTGGCTTGAACACCGCGACCTTCGAACGATGTTCACGCAGCCAGCTCGCCTGCTGAGGCGCCCACACCCGCCTGGACCCCAGCTGGGTGCTGGCCTCGGCGCCGAAGCGGGTCGACGTGGAGAGTTCAATGGCTAGCAACACCATGGCCAGGACGGCGCCAATCGTCAAGGCGAGCGGCACGCTGCCCCAAAACATCGCAGCGGCGACAATGATCGCGATACCCGGTGTCCACAGCGCGCTTCGATCCCGGCTGTGCGCGGACCAGGCGGTCTTGACCAGGCGCACGGTGGACTGTTTCACCATCCCGACGCCCGCCATCATCAACACCGCCGCCAGCACCGCAACCGGGATCCA
>JANNYX010000536.1:0-3761 GCA_031410295.1 Rhodoferax sp. | reverse complement strand
CGAGCTGTAGGCGTTGCCTGCGCTCAAAGTATTGCCGTTGACAAAGCCTGACATCAGGCCCAAAAGCACAAAACCCATCTGCGATATGGTGGAGAAGGCCAACATGCGTTTGAGGTTGCTCTGCGCGATGGCGGCCAGGTTGCCGACCAGCAGGGAGCCGACTGACAGCACCATCAGCATTTGCTGCCAATCCGGTGCGAGTGGCAACATGCCTTCGACCAGCAGGCGGATAACAATGGCGAATGCGGCGAGTTTAGGCGCGCCGCCAATCAGCAGCGTGACGGCCGTGGGCGCGCCGTGGTAGACGTCAGGTATCCACATGTGAAATGGCACCGCGCCGATCTTGAACGCCAAGCCAGCCACCACAAACACCAGCCCGAAAACCAGCACGCGGTGGTCGACATTGCCGGAGCTGATGGCTTTGAACACGGCGTTGATGTCCAGCGACCCGGTGGCGCCATACATCATGGAGAGGCCGTACAGCAGGAAACCGGAAGCCATGGCGCCAAGCACGAAATATTTCATCGCGGCTTCAGAAGCGATTTCACTGTCGCGGCGCAGCGCAACGAGTGCATAGCTGGAAAGTGTCAACAGCTCAAGGCCCAGGTAAATCACCAGGAAATTGTTGCCCGAGATCATGACAAACATGCCCAACAGCGCAAACAGGGAGAGCGAGAATAGCTCACCGCCGCGCAACATGTCGCGGTCACTTGCATAGGGGCGGCCATAGACCAGCGAGACCATCACTGCCAGCGCAGCGAAACACTTGAGCCAGTTGCCCATCGGGTCGCTTACTACCATGTTGCCAAAACCGTAGACAGTGGCGCCCGCGCTGGCATACAGCCCCTGAAATACGGCGACAACGCCCAAGGTGAACAGCGTCAACACATAGGTCAGTGTGCGTTGCCGGCTTTTTACGCCAAGGTCAACTAGGGCGATGACACAGGCCATTGCCGACAAGATGATTTCCGGATAAACCGCGATCCAACTGAGTTTGTCGATCATTCTGGACTCTTATTTCACTTGACCAGCATGACGGGTCATTTCAATTTGCTCTGCGCAACGTGTTTGAGCAACTCGGCCACCGAGGTGTCCATGACGTCGGTGAAAGGTTTGGGGTGGATGCCCATCCACAACACGGCAATCGCCAGCAGGGACAACATGAGGATTTCCCGGGCGTTGATGTCGGTGAGCGCTTTCACGTCGTCGTTGGCGACCGGGCCGAGGTAAACGCGCTTGAACATCCACAAGGTGTAGGCGGCACCAAAAACCAGCGCACTGGCCGCAGCAAACCCGAGCCAGAAATTGGCTTTGACAGCACCCAGAATCACCATCCATTCGCCGACGAATCCGGCCGTTGCAGGCAGGCCGCAATTGGCCATGGCAAAAAGCATCGCAAAGGCGGTGAATTTGGGCATGGTGTTGACGACACCGCCATAACTGGCAATCTCACGCGAATGCACGCGGTCGTACAACACGCCGATACACAGGAACATCGCCCCCGAAACAAAACCGTGCGCGATCATCTGCACAATGCCGCCGGCCACACCCAGGTCATTGAAGATGAAGAAACCCAGGGTGACAAAACCCATGTGCGCCACGGAGCTGTAGGCGACGAGTTTTTTCATGTCCTCCTGAACCATCGCCACCAGGCCGACATAAACCACGGCAATCACGGAAAGTGCAATCATCAACCAGGCCCATTCGTGCGCAGCATCAGGCGCGATCGGCATGGAAAACCGCAGGAAACCGTAGGCACCCAGTTTCAGCATGATGGCCGCCAGCACGGCCGAGCCGCCCGTGGGCGCTTCCACATGTACATCAGGCAGCCAGGTGTGCACCGGCCACATCGGCACTTTCACGGCAAACGCCGAGAAGAAGGCAAAGAAGACCAGGGTTTGGGCGGCTGCCGCCAATGGCAACGTGTGCCAGGTGGCAATGTCAAAACTGCCACCGGATTTGGTGTAGAGGTAGATCAGCGCGACCAGCAGCAGCAAGGAGCCCAACAGTGTGTACAGGAAAAACTTGAAGGCTGCGTATATTTTGTTGGGTCCGCCCCAAATGCCGATGATGAGGTACATCGGAATCAACGTGGCTTCAAAGAACACGTAAAACAGCAGGCCATCGAGCGCGCAGAACACGCCAATCATGAGGCCGCTCAAAATCATGAAGGCCCCCATGTACTGGTTGACACGGGTGGTGATGGCTTCCCACCCCGCAATCACCACCACGACGTTGATGAAGGCCGTGAGCAGGACAAACCAGAACGAGATGCCATCAAGGCCAAGGTGGTAGTTGACGTTGAAACGTTCGATCCAGGGGGTATTTTCGACGAACTGCATGGCCGCCGTGCCGAGTTTGAATCCGCCATAGAGCGGCAAGGTCACCAGGAAGCTGATGACAGCGCCGACCAGTGCCAGCCATCGCACGGCGCCCGCCTGGTCGTCGCGACCCAAGGCCAGTAACAGCACACCGAATGCAATTGGTGTCCAGATCGCAAGGCTCAACAAACCCATTTCTTTTTTTCTCCAAAGGGTGCTATTTGAGCCAGACGAAATACGTCATCAGCACGAACACGCCAACAATCATGGCCAGCGCATAGTGGTACAGGTAACCGGTTTGGATCCAGCGCACAACACTTGAAAACGCGCCCACCACTTTCCACGAGCCGTTGACCAATGCGCCATCGATCAGGGCCTGATCGCCGCCTTTCCACAGACCGACGCCCAACGCGCGCGCGCCTCGGGCCAACACGTTTTCGTTGAACCAGTCCATGTAGTATTTGTTGTCAAGCAATGTGTAGAGGGGTTGCACTTTGGACTTGATGGCGGCGGGCAAAGCCGGATTGACCAAATACATGTAATAGGAGAGGGCAACACCGGCGACGGCCAGCCAAAAGGGCATCGTCGTCAAGGCGTGGACGGCCATATCCCAGGGGCCGTGGTAGGCCTTGAGCAGTTCGGGCATCGCTGGGTGCAACGAACCGTTGACAGAGATTGAATCGCTCAACAGGTGTCCAAACAGCATCGGCGTGATGGTCAGGTAGCCAATAACGACAGAAGGGATGGCCAACAGCACCAATGGCACCCAGACAACCCAGGGTGACTCATGTGGCACGTTGGCATGGACGTCTTGTGGGCCGTGATGCCCGTCGTGATGATCGTCCAGATGCCCACTTTGATGCGCATCCGGATTTTGGTCAAACCGCTCCTTGCCGTGAAACACCAGGAAGTACATGCGGAAGGAATAGAACGCCGTCACAAATACCCCCGCCAACACCGCAAAACTGGCAAAGCCCGAGCCCCACAGCTTGCTGAAATGCACCGCCTCGATAATGCTGTCCTTGGAGTAAAAGCCGGCAAACAGCGGCGTACCGATCAGAGCCAGTGAACCAGGAGCGAGGTTATCCAGGTGATTGGCATGTATTTGCGAAGGCCACCCATGAAGCGGATGTCCTGGTTGTGGTGGCAACCCATAATGACCGAGCCGGCGCCGAGGAACAGCAGGGCTTTGAAAAAGGCATGCGTCATCAAGTGGAACACCGCCACCGAATATGCCGATGCGCCAAGCGCCACCGTCATGTAGCCCAACTGCGAAAGAGTCGAATAGGCTACTACTCGTTTGATGTCGTTCTGGATGATGCCGAGGAACCCCATGAAGAGCGCGGTGATGGCGCCGATCACGAGAATGAAGCTCAGTGCCGTGTCAGAAAGTTCAAACAGCGGCGACATTCGCGCCACCATGAAGATGCCCGCTGTGAC
>JANNYX010000535.1:0-1979 GCA_031410295.1 Rhodoferax sp. | reverse complement strand
TCCGAAGCAAGCACGCAAAAACTCAAGGCGCTTGGCATTCCGGTTTTCGATGCCAATGATGTCGGTGAACTGGCGGTCTACATCGATGGCGCCGATGAGATCGACGGCAAGGGCTTCATGGTCAAGGGCGGCGGCGCGGCGTTGACGCGGGAAAAGATTGTGGCCGCCCAGTCGCGTCAATTCATTTGTATCGCCGACGCCTCAAAGCTGGTGCAGACGCTGGGCAGATTCCCAATTCCGGTGGAAGTGATCCGAATGGCGGCGCAACACATCACGCGGCGGTTCAATGCCATGGGTGGACAGGCCACGCTGCGCCAGAAAGATGGATTGCCGCTGGTGACGGACAACGGCCAGCACATTCTGGACGTGACGGGTTTACAGATTCGCGACCCGTTGGCGTTCGAAAGCCTGGTCAACCAATGGCCCGGCGTGGTGACCGTCGGAGTGTTTGCGCACCAGCGGGCCCAGGTGTGTGTTTTGGGCACACCTGAAGGCGTAAAAACAATGGTTTTTTAGAACCGGATGCCGGCCGGGTTCGCGGGCGGCGTGGGCGCAGGAGCCGACGGGGTGGCGCTTGCAGTTTGCGGTGTGTCAGGTTGCGATGGCGGTACCGGCGCCGGTTTTTGTACCACTACCAGGGGTGCAGCGGGACTTTGGCGGTAATTGCCCGGCAGCTGCGATGTTGCCGGATATCCCGCCGCATCCAGAAACTGCGTCCATTCGGTGTCTGAATACCCCTTGATCTTCTGGCCGCCAATAGTTAGGAGCGGCAAGGAGTTTTCCCCACTCAATCGTTGCAAGGCGTCAATATCTTCATTGGTGTTGACGGTGCGCTCGGTGAAAGGCACACCGCGGGAGATCAATTGGTTGCGGCCTGCCGCACAGGGGGCGCAAGTGCTGGCGGTATAAAGGGTGACGGGGAAACGTGTCACCACTTGGCGCAGTTCAAAGGGAAGACTTGCACCCGCCACGTCCAAAGGCCGGCCTGACCGGTCTGTGACGGTGACTTTGTCGTTGGTTTTGTCTTTGGCGACGGGTGGTTTGTCGGAAAAAGTCACCCGGCCATCGGGTCCTACGATGCGGTAGACGGTTTGTGCCTGAGCCGAGAATGCGCCCGCCAGCAAGGCGAAGCCCAGAACCAGGGATGCGCCTGCCGCGGCCTTGGAGCATCGTTTTTCATGGGTGTTCATGCTATGTTTCTCCAGCAAGATTTCAAAGGGCACGAGGCCGCTATTTCAGCCTTTTCCTAAACCATGCCCTGATGCCTAAAGAGCGCGTCAAGGTTCGGCTCGCGGCCACGAAAGGCTTTGAAGGATTCCATGGCGGGCCGACTACCCCCCGCCTCCAAAATGGCTTGGCGGTATTTTCGCCCAGTTTCCGGGTTAGGCAATCCGTCATTGCCTGCAGCTTCTTCAAACGCGGCATAGGCATCCGCACTCAAAACCTCGGCCCATTTGTAGCTGTAATAGCCCGCCGCGTAACCGCCGGAGAAAATATGGCTGAAGGTGTGGGGTGTGCGGCTCCAGGATGGCGGTTGCAACACGGCAACCTCTGCGCGCACTTGCTCCAGCAGGGCCATCACGTCGTCGGCGGCCTTGTGGACCGTGTGCAGCAACATGTCAAACAGTGAAAACTCGATCTGTCGCAGCGTTTGCAGGCCGCTCTGGTAGTTTTTCGCGGCGGTCATTTTGTCAAACAATGCGCGCGGCAACGGCGCGCCGGTGTCCGCATGGCTGGTCATGTGTTTGAGCACATCCCATTCCCAGCAGAAGTTTTCCATGAACTGGCTGGGCAATTCCACCGCATCCCACTCCACGCCACTGATGCCTGAGACGTCGCGTTCATTGACTTGTGTCAGCAAATGGTGCAAGCCGTGTCCAAATTCGTGGAACAGCGTGGTGACGTCATCGTGCGTGAGAAGCGCCGGCTTCTTGACGCCAGCCATTTCAGTGGCATCGGCAAAATTGCAGACCAGATGC
>JANNYX010000534.1:0-1502 GCA_031410295.1 Rhodoferax sp. | reverse complement strand
CCACACATTGGGGTGCTGCTGCATGAATTTGACGAACAGCGCGAACTCGGGGCCATCGACCGGCTTGCTGACATCGGGGCGGCCCATGTGGTCAACGACGATGGTGGTTGGCAAGGCAGTGAAGAAGTCCCACAACTCGGGCAGATCCACCGCCTCAAAGTAGATAACAACATGCCAGTTCCACTGCTTGATGCGCGTGGCGATTTCCAGCAACTCGTCTTTGGGTGTGAAGTCGACCAGGCGCTTGACGAAATTGAAACGTACGCCGCGCACCCCCGCGTCGTGCATGGCCTGGATTTCAGCGTCGGTCACCGAGCGTTTGACGGTGGCCACACCGCGTGCCTTGCCTTTGCTGTTGACCAGCGCATCAACCATGGCGCGGTTGTCGGCGCCGTGGCAGGTGGCCTGCACCACCACGTTTTTGTCAAAACCCAGGTGGTCGCGCAAGGCATACAGCTGCTTTTTGCTGGCGTCACACGGCGTGTATTTGCGCTCGGGTGCGTAGGGGAACTCTTTGCCCGGCCCGAAAACGTGGCAGTGCGCATCGACGGCGCCAGCAGGCACCTTGAAGCGGGGTTTGGCCGGGCCGCTGTACCAGTCGAGCCAGCCGGGCGTCTTGGTGAACTCAGTCGACATACTTCAGGCCCAGCTTGGCCAGCGGCTCGCGCATGTTGTACATGTCCAGGCCCAGAATGCCCTGTGCCAGCTTGGCGCGTTTTTCGCCTTCATTGGCTTCGCGGGCAGCGGCGGCATCGGCCACGCGCTCTGCCCAGGCGGCCGGCACGACCACCACGCCGTCATCGTCGGCCACGATGGCGTCGCCGGGGTTGACCAGCGCATCGGCGCAGACCACCGTTATGTTCACCGAGCCCAGCGTGGCCTTGACGGTGCCCTTGGAACTGATGGCTTTGCTCCAAACGGGGAAACCCATTGACGTGAGTTCTTTCACGTCGCGCACGCCGCCGTCAATGATGAGCGCGCGCGCGCCGCGCGCCTGGAAGGACGTGGCCAGCAGGTCGCCAAAAAAACCGTCTGTGTTGGGTGAGGTCATCGCCGCCACGACGATGTCGCCCGGCTGGATTTGTTCAGCCGCCACGTGCAGCATGTAGTTGTCGCCGGGGTGCAGCAACACGGTGACCGCAGGCCCGCTAACCAATGCGCCCGCATAAATGGGCCGCATATAGGTGTTCATGAGACCGACGCGGCCTTGCGCCTCGTGCACCGTGGCCGAGCCAAAACGGCCCATTTTCTCGACGGCGGCCTTGTCGGCGCGGTTGATGTTGCGTTTGACGATACCCATTTCGTACATGATTAACGTCCTTGTTTGTTGAGTTGCGCATCCAGGCGCGGGAACACGCGGCGTGCGTTGCCTTCGTAAATCTCGAAACGGTCGCTGTCGCTTTGGATTTTGCTGGCCTGTATATACCGTTTGGTGTCGTCTAAATTGAAGCCGGGGCGCGGACCAATGCCGCGCACGGCGCCAATCATCTCGGAGCCAAACA
>JANNYX010000533.1:0-2228 GCA_031410295.1 Rhodoferax sp. | reverse complement strand
GCCTGCCGCAGGACGGGCGCATCAGCCTGCGCATTGGCACCCGTGCGGTGGATGTGCGCGTCAGCACCTTGCCGGGCGCCTACGGCGAGCGCGCGGTGTTGCGCCTCCTGGACAAAACCGAAAGCAAACTCAACCTCGAAGCGGTGGGTATGCAAGGCGAATTGTTGTCGCAATTGCAAAACCTGATCGCCCAGCCGCACGGCATCATCCTGGTCACCGGCCCCACGGGCTCGGGCAAAACCACCACGTTGTACGCGGCGCTCTCGCGGCTTGATGCGGCGCACAGCAACATCATGACGGTGGAAGACCCGATCGAATACGAACTCGCCGGTATTGGGCAAACGCAGGTCAACAGCAAGATTGATCTGACCTTTGCCAAGGCACTGCGGGCGATCTTGCGGCAAGACCCGGATGTGATCATGATCGGGGAAATCCGCGACTTCGAAACCGCTCAAATCGCCATTCAGGCCTCGCTCACGGGTCACCTGGTGCTGGCGACATTGCACACCAATGACGCCGCCAGTGCCGTGACGCGCCTCACCGACATGGGCATTGAACCCTTTTTGCTCAGCTCCACCCTACTGGGCGTATTGGCGCAGCGCCTGGTGCGCAAGTTATGCCCGCAATGCGCCGGTGCCGGCTGCCCGACCTGCGCCAGGACGGGGTATTTGGGCCGCACCGGGATTTTCGAGTTGCTGCTGACCAATGACGCAATCCGTGCGCAGATCCATCAAAAAGCCTCGGAGGCTGAAATACGCAAAGCGGCGATCCAGGCCGGCATGGCTTTGATGCGCCATGACGGGGAGCGCCTGGTGCAAAGTGGTGTCACGTCCCGCGAAGAGTTGGTGCGGGTCACACGCGACTGAGGCCTGGTCCGATGCCCGCCTACACCTTTGAGGCGCTCAGCGCCGATGGCCAAACCCAGACCGGCGTGATGCAGGCCGATTCGGCCCGCGCGGCGCGCAACCAGCTGCGGGCGCAGGCCCTGGCGCCGGTGCAGGTTGAGCTGGTTGGCGCCGGTCTTGCTCCCTCTGGCAGCGGCGAAGCGGGGTTATCCGGCAGCTCAGGTACGCCCGGCAAAACCGGGCTGTTTGCCAAGAAGGCGTTCAGCAGCACCGAACTGGCGATCTGGACACGCCAGTTGGCCGGGCTGGTGTCGTCCGGTTTGCCGCTTGAGCGGGCGTTGACGTCGCTGTCGGACGAATCAAGCGTCGATGCCCAGCGCAATCTGGTCGCCTCCTTGCGCGCGGAAGTCAACGGCGGCGCAAGTTTCGCCCGTGCCCTGACGCAGCACCGCCACGAATTCTCCGAGGTGTTCATTGCGGTGATTGGCGCCGGCGAACAAAGCGGTGGCCTGGGCACCGTGCTGGAAAAACTTGCCGACGACATGGAGGAGCAACAGGCGCTCAAGGCCAAGCTGTTGGCAGCCGCGCTCTACCCGGCCATCGTGACGCTGGTGGCCATTGTCATCGTCATGTTCCTGTTGGGTTACGTGGTGCCGCAGGTTGCCAATGTCTTTGCCGGCAGCAAACGCGCTTTGCCGCTGTTGACAGTGGTCATGCTGGGCATCGGAAATTTTGTCCGCGATTACGGCTGGCTGGTGTTGGCGGTTTTTGTCGCCGCTCTTGTGACATTTCGGCTGGCGCGGCGCAATGGCGCGATTCGCGAAAAAATGGATGCCGCCTGGTTGAATTTCCCCGTTTTGGGCCGTTTGGCAACAGGTTACAACGCGGCACGTTTTACCGGCACTTTGGCCATGTTGACGGGTGCCGGCGTGCCGATCCTGCGCGCGCTACAAGCTGCGGCAGACACTTTGGCCAACCGCGCGATGCACGCCGATGCCTTGCAGATCATGGTGCTGGTGCGGGAAGGCGCGCCGCTGGCGTCGGCCCTGGGTCAGAAGAAACGCTTCCCGGGTTTGTTGGGCATGTTCGCCCGCCTGGGCGAGCAGACCGGCCAGCTTCCGCTCATGCTGGAGCGCGCGGCGCGCCAGTTGGGCCAGGAAGTGCAACGGCGCTCGATCCAGTTGGCGACCATTGCGGAACCCTTGCTGATCGTGGTGATGGGCCTGGTGGTGATGTTGATTGTCTTGGCGGTGTTGTTGCCAATCATTCAATTGAACCAGTTGGTCAAATGATGCCCCCACGCTTGTCACTGCGTGTACTGCGCTGCCCCCCGAGGGGGCGCATTTTCGCTTGGGGCGGCCCGGCGCGAAAACATTGCCCCCA
>JANNYX010000532.1:0-3898 GCA_031410295.1 Rhodoferax sp. | reverse complement strand
CCGGCCTTGACGTTGACCACTGTTTTGACGGCTGGAATGGCGAATTGCATTTGCGCGATGAAAAATTCCTCACCCGCGTCAGCAGCACCATGACGCGCCTGGTGATCTACACCAATGACCGGCAGGGGACGATTGCCATCGAGCCGGTGAGCCACGTCAACAACGCCATCGGCCTGATGGCGCGCCAGGTCGCCAGTGCCGACGAATTGGGTGTGCGCGTGTTGCAGCCCGGCGAGTCGATGTCGGCGGAGATGACCATTCATGTCGAGGCGCTGACGTGAGCCGCTTGCCATGAGCTGGAGCGTCGTCGCCCCCGCGCCCAGTGAACTCGGCGAATCGCCCTTCTGGCATCCGCACGAGCAGACTTTGTATTGGGTCGATATTCCCGGCCGCAAGGTCCTGCGCGCCAACGTCTTCATGGGCGCCATCGAGGCCTGGGACATTCCTGCCGAACTCGGCGAGCCCGGCTGCATGGCCCCGGCGGCCAGTGGCGGCCTGGTGCTGGCGCTGCGCAGCGGCATTTACCGCGCGCGGGAATGGCGCGGCCCCCTGCAACGCCTGGCAGACGCGCCTTACGACACCGCGCACATCCGCTTCAACGACGGCAAAGCCGACCCGCTGGGCCGGTTCTGGGCTGGCAGTTATTGCGAAGACAAGAGCCCGCGCGCGGAGCTGTATTGCCTGGATGCGCGGACCCACGCAACCGCTGCGCCAGCGGGCCTGCGCCGCATGGCGGGTGATGCCGCCACGGGCTACGCCACCGGCGCCAACGGCCTGGCCTGGTCGCCCGATAGCCAGGTGCTGTATTGGGCCGACACGGCCGCCCACGTGGTGCGCGCCTGGAACTGGGACGAGGCGGCCAACGAACTGAGCGGCGAGCGGGTGTTCCACCAGTTTGCAGCCAGGGCCGCAAGTGAAGCGGCGACGGACGGCCAGGATGGCCATGCGCCCTACCAGGGCCGCCCGGACGGCGCGGCGGTGGACGTGCAGGGCAACTATTACGTTGCCATGTACGAAGGCGGCTGCGTCAAAAAGCTGTCGCCCCAAGGCGCGCTGCTGGCAACCATCGCCGTGCCCGCCCTGTGCCCGACCATGCCCTGTTTCGGTGGTGAGGACTTGCAAACCCTGTACCTCACCACCGCCCGCCATGGCCGCCCGGCGCAAGAGTTGGCGGACTTGCCGCTGTCGGGTTGCGTGTTGTCCATGCGGGTTGACGTGCCGGGCCTGCCGGTCAATTTTTTTTCCGATTGAATTGATTTCGACAGGATTGCATCAAACCTATGGACGCCCAGCTTCAACACATCGTCGAGCAGGTGCGCAGCGCCGCCGCCGGCAATTCGCCATTGCGCATTCGAGGTGGTGGCAGCAAAGACTTTTACTGGCCCGGCGGCGCGCCTGAAGGGCAGACCCAAGGCCAGACCCAAGGCAATCCACAGCTTGGCCAGGTGCTCGACACCACAGCGTTGAACGGCATCGTCAGTTACGAACCCAGCGAGCTGGTGGTGACGGTGAAGGCCGGCACGCCCCTGGCAGAACTGGAAGCGGTACTGGCCGGAAAAAACCAGTGCCTGCCCTTTGAACCGCCGCATTTTGGTGAGGCGCAGGCGACTGTGGGGGGCATGGTCGCTGCCGGCTTGAGCGGCCCGGCGCGGGCCAGTGTCGGCGGTGTGCGCGACTATGTGCTGGGGCTGGAACTTCTCAATGGCCGCGCCGAGTTGTTGCGCTTTGGTGGCACGGTGATGAAGAACGTGGCGGGGTATGACGTGTCGCGCCTGATGGTCGGCGCCATGGGCACGCTGGGTGTGATCACCGAGGTCTCGCTCAAGGTGTTGCCCTTGGCGCCGGCCGAGGCCAGCCTGGTGTTTGACAAGGACCAGGCCAGCGCGCTCAAACAACTCAACACCTGGGGCGGCCAGCCGCTGCCGCTCAATGCCAGCCGTTGGCAGGCGCTGCAGGCGAGCGAGTCCGCGGGCATGGGCCAGCTTCATGTGCGTTTGCGGGGCGCGGCGGCGGCGGTCAAGTCGGCCAGCCAGTGGATGGTGCAAAACGCGGGCGCTCGACCGCTGGACGTGCAGGAAGCGGCGGTACAGTGGCGCTTGTGTCGCGACCTGAAACTGCCGTTTTTCACAGAACCACCCGCGGCCGATCAGGTCTTGTGGCGCGCCAGCGTGGCGCAAACCACGCCCGTGCTGGGGCTGCCATGTGCCCCGTTGATTGAATGGCACGGGAGTTTGAGATGGTTCTGGGAAAATCCTTATAAAAACGATATTAAAAAAATAATGAGTGAAAATATGATCAATAACGCTACAATATTCATATCTAACAATACAAATTATTTGACGGCCTTAAGAGAAAAAATTAACGATAAAAATAAATCAACTACAAATATGCAGATTCAACAACGCCTTAAAGCCGAATTTGATCCCGCAGGCATCTTCAACCAGGGCCGCTTGCACCCAGATTTTTAAGCGGCTGACCGCCCATGCAAACCAATCTCGCACCTGAATACCAAAACACCGCCGACGGTTTGGCTGCAGCAGCCATCCTGCGCAAGTGTGTGCACTGCGGCTTTTGCACCGCGACCTGCCCCACCTACCAACTTTTGGGCGACGAGCTTGACGGCCCACGCGGGCGCATCTACCTGATGAAGCAGGTGCTCGAAGGCGAGGCGCCCACCCGTAAAACCCAACTGCATCTGGACCGTTGCCTCACTTGCCGCAACTGCGAAAGCACCTGCCCCAGCGGTGTCGACTACGGCCATCTGGTGGATATCGGGCGCAAGCTGGTTGACGCCAAAGTGCCGCGTCCGGCATCCGAACAGGCATTGCGTTGGGCCTTGAAGGAAGGCTTGACATCCCCCCTGTTTTCGCCCGCCATGAAAGTCGGGAAACTGGTGCGCGGCCTTTTGCCAGCCTCACGCTGGAACACGGTGCCATAGAAACAAAACGCCGGTGTTATTCCCACGCGCACTCACCTGCGCAAGGTGTTGCTGCTCAAGGGCTGCGTGCAGCCGTCGATGTTGCCCAACATCGACGCCGCCACCGCGCGCGTGCTTGACGCGGCAGGCATCCAGTGCGTGTTTGCAGCCAAGGCGGGCTGCTGCGGCGCCGTCAAATTCCACCTCAACGACCAGGACGGCGGCAAAGCGCAAATGCGCGCCAACATCGATGCCTGGTGGCCGCATCTGCAGGGGCCGAACAAGGTCGAGGCGATCCTGATGAACGCCTCGGGCTGCGGCGTGATGGTGAAAGACTACGGCCACGTGTTGCGCGATGACCCGCTGTATGCCGGCAAAGCGCAACACATCAGCGCCTTGACCCGGGACCTGAGCGAATGGCTGCCTGAACTTGCCGATACTTTGCAGGGCAAGGTGAAGGCGACGGGCGAGTCGGTCGCGTTCCACCCGCCGTGCACGCTGCAACATGGTCAACAACTCAAAGGTGGCGTTGAAAGCCATTTGGCGAAACTCGGCTTTGAGGTCAAACCGATTCTCAACGAACCGCACCTGTGCTGCGGCTCGGCCGGCACCTATTCCGTGCTTCAACCCGAGCTGGCCTACCAATTGCGAGACCGCAAACTCGGCCACCTGGGTGAAACCAAGGCAGCGGTGATCCTGAGCGCCAACATCGGCTGCATCACGCACCTGCAAAGCGGCACGACCACGCCGGTGAAACACTGGGTGGAGCTGCTTGATGCGGCACTGCAGGAGATATCGCCCCCACGCTCCACCGCTTCGCGGGTCGCTGCCCCCCGAGGGGGCTAATTTTCCTTGGGGCGGCCCGGCGGGAAATTTTTGCCCCCACGCTCCACCGCTTCGCGGGTCGCTGCCCCCCGAGGGAGCTAATTTTCCTTGGGGCGGCCCGGCGTGAAATTTTTGCTTCGCGCCCCCACGCCCCAG
>JANNYX010000531.1:0-2743 GCA_031410295.1 Rhodoferax sp. | reverse complement strand
AATTCACTGGCGCCGACGCGCTGGCGCAGGCGCTCGGCCATCACTTTTGGCACCGCGGTTCGGGCGTCTGCCGCGTCAAGCCAGCGGTGTTTGAAGATACGTTTGAGTTTTTGCCACATGATTCGATGCTCTGGTGCCTACCAATCGCCCGACGCGCCGCCGCCGCCAAAATCACCCCCGCCACCCGAGCTGAAACCGCCACCGCCACCACCAAACCCGCCGCCCGAGCCGCCGCCAAAACCACCTGTGCCGGCGCCCCAGCCACCGTAACCGCTGCCACCGCCGCGCCTGGGCAGGCCCGAGCCCAGCCCGCCCATTAGCAGGGTGACGACCAGGGCCACGATGCCGGCGGCCCCTGCCACCAGCAGGCTGGCCGTGACCAACATGGCCAAGGCGCCGACACCGCCGCCGATCACCAGTGAACCGAGTTTTCGCCCAAAGACGCTGCGCGCAATGCCGCCGGCGATGGGCACGGCAAAAAACATGAAGATGGCCAGATCGGTCCACTGAAAATCGCCCAAGTACATCCCGGCCGGTTTTTGTGCGGTCGGCGCCGGCAACGCTTCGCCAGTGATGCGCGCGGCGATTTGGTCCACCGCTGCCGTCAACCCCAGCGCATAGTTTCCGGTGCGGAAGTTGGGCGTGATGGCGCTGTCGATGATCTGCTTGGCCGCCAGGTCAGGGATCGCCCCTTCCAGAGATTTCGCGACTTCGATGCGCACCTTGCGGTCGTGTTTGGCGACGATCAGCAAGATGCCGTCGCCCACGCCCTTGCGGCCAAGCTTCCAGGCGTTGCCCACCCGGTTGGCGAACGATGAGATGTCTTCCGGCAGCGTCGTTGCCACCATAAAGACGACGATCTGCGAGCCTTTGTCGCGCTCAAACGCGGCCAGTTTTTGTTCCAGGGCCTGCGTTTGCGAGGCATCCAAGGTGCCGGTCTGGTCAATGACGTGCGCATTCAAGGGCGGGACCGGCAACAGGTCTTGCGCCCATACGCTGCCGGCGCCCCCGACTATCAGCCCGACGACCAGCAGGACAGCGGCAAAGGGAGCGGTCCACACCCCGGGCAAGAACCTGGTCAAGAACCCGGTCATGAGCAGGGTGAATACCCGTCTGCGCAAACGATCAGCAAGTCGCATGGCAGATCCGGCGCAATTTCAGCGGAGCGGGACGCAGGTCAGCTCACGGTTTCTTGGTGAAGTCGACCGTCGGCGGCGCAGAAATCGCTTTTTCGTTGTCCACGGCAAAATTCGGTTTGGTGGCGTAGCTGAACATCATCGCCGTCAAGTTGCTCGGGAAACTGCGGGTGAGCACGTTGTACTCCTGCACGGTCTGGATATAACGGTTGCGCGCCACGGTGATGCGGTTTTCGGTGCCTTCGAGTTGCACCCGCAGGTCGCGAAAACCCTGGTTGGCCTTCAAATCCGGGTACCGCTCGGAGACCACCATCAGGCGGCTCAAGGCGCTGCCCAGTTCACCTTGCGCTGCCTGGAATTTCTTGAACGCCTCCGGGTTGTTCAAGGTCTCCGGTGTCACCTGGATGGCGGTCGCTTTGGCCCGGGCTTCAATCACCTTTGTCAACGTGTCCTGCTCAAAGGCGGCCTCACCCTTGACGGTGGCGACGATGTTGGGCACCAGGTCGGCGCGGCGCTGGTACTGGTTGAGCACCTCGCTCCAGGCGGATTTGGTTGATTCATCCAGGCGCTGGAAATCGTTGTAACCGCAGCCCGACAACAGCAGCGGCAGTGCAATAGTCGCCACCACCACACGGGCCCGTTTTGTCCAATTTGTCCACGTCGTCCACGTCGTCCACGTCGTCCAGGTCGTCCGTTTTTCCATGAATTCCTCCAAGTCAGATTGAGGGCGCCGCAACCAAGGCCCCAAGCGCACGGTAGCATACCTGCCGCCCAATGGCCAAAATTCAAGGCCGCCATGGAAGTCGGTGCAAAATCCGATGCATGCCCAAAGCAAAACAACAAGCCGCCACCGTGGGTGGCAGCGCGGACGATGTCGAGGCCGCCTTCTACGACGCCCTGCAGACCGGTGACATTGAAAAACTCATGGCCTGTTGGGCCGATGAAGACGAGATCGTGTGCGTCCACCCGGGCGGGCCGCGGGTGATTGGGCCCGGCGCCATCCGGTCCGCCTTTGACACGCTGTTCTCCAACGGGAGAATTCGCGCGACGCCTTTGCACGTGCGCAAGGTCGAATCGATGACCAGCGCCGTGCACAACCTGGTGGAACGCATCGAGGTCATGATGGAAGGCGGCCCGGCGCACGCTTACGTATTGGCCACCAACGTCTACCATCGCACTGGACAAGGCTGGCGCATGGTGGCGCACCACGCCAGCCCCGGCATGCAAAACCAGGCGCAGGAAGCGAACGAGACGCCCCCGGTGTTGCATTGAAAAACGCTTGTATTTCCGAGAGACAGGCCGACATGTTTATTGAATAGTATGCTATGAAATATGCAGCACCTTGGTGGCTGCCCGGTGGCAATCTGCAAACCATCTGGCCAGCCCTTTATTCGCGCCGGGTGTTTGGCCCGCACCCTGAATACCGGCGCGAACGCTGGACCACGCCCGATAGCGACTTCATCGATGTGGATTGGCTGGTGGAGGTTGCCCCCACGCTTCCCGCTGCGCGGCCGTTGCTGGTGCTCTTCCACGGGCTGGAGGGCACGTCGCGCAGCCAGTATGCGGAGGCTTTTGCTGACTTCGCACACGCGCAGGGGTTGGCCTAC
>JANNYX010000530.1:0-2265 GCA_031410295.1 Rhodoferax sp. | reverse complement strand
GCTGCGCGGCTGCACACCGTCCGGCAGCAAGAGTGTGAATACCCTGTGGTGGCGCATGCGCATGGACGGCCTGCGCATCATGCGCATGCAGGACGAGTTCGAGCTGGTGGCGCTGGACTATTGCATTACCTATGAAGTGTCACCGCCTGCCTGGCACGACGCTGCCTGCGACTACCTGGTTGACGGGGTTCAGGTGACGGGTTCCGCCGCGTTGGACTCGGTCCATACCCATTCCGCTTTGTTGACCGGCCTTCCGGATCACGCCTACACCGTGCCTGCCGGCCTGGAGGACGTGCCCGCCGTGGTAATTGAACTGGCCGGCGAAATTTTGGGCGACGCCGCCGAAGCGCTGCAGCGCCTGGAAGCGGGGCGACATCATGGTGTGAGCCGGCTGGTGGTGTCCTGTGCCAAACTTGTACGGGTCGATTTTTCGGCGGCCGGCAGCATCCTCAATTGGGTTGCCAACCGCGAAGAAGAAGGCTGCCACGTGCAGTTTCGCGAGGTCCATCGCCTGGTGGGGGCATTTTTCAACGTGATTGGCATCAACGAACACGCCAAGGTCGTGCTTCGTTCAAATTAAGCCACGCCAGGGCGTGAATTGACCGGTGTGACACGCCGGTCCCGGCCCGCAGCGCCACCTATCCCAACGAGAATCCTATGGAACAATTTCACGGAACTACCATCATCAGCGTGCGCCGCAAGACGACCCAGGGCTGGGAGGTTGCCATTGGCGGCGACGGCCAAGTCACGCTGGGCAACATCGTCGTCAAGGGTACTGCGCGCAAAGTTCGCAAGCTCTACCACAACAAGGTGCTGGCGGGTTTTGCCGGCGCCACTGCGGACGCCTTCACACTCTTTGAACGTTTCGAGGCCAAACTGGAGAAACACCAAGGCAACCTGACGCGGGCGGCCATCGAACTGACCAAAGACTGGCGCACCGACCGCGTGTTGCGCCGACTTGAAGCGATGCTGGCGGTGGCCGACAAAGACGTCTCGCTGATCATTACCGGCAACGGTGACGTGCTGGAGCCCGAAAAGGGGATCGTGACGATCGGCTCGGGCGGCGCGTTTGCCCAGGCCGCCGCCATCGCGCTTCTGGAACACACCGAGTTGAGCGCCGAGCAGATTGTCAGGAAGGCGCTTGAAATTGCCGGCGAACTTTGCATCTACACCAACATGAACCATACCATCGAGACGCTTACATGACACCGCAGGACATCGTTGCCGAGCTGGACCGGCATATCGTCGGGCAACACCAGGCAAAACGCGCCGTCGCCATCGCGCTGCGAAACCGCTGGCGCAGGCTGCAGGTGGAACCCGGCCTGCGCGCCGAGATCACGCCAAAAAACATTCTGATGATTGGTCCCACGGGAGTCGGCAAAACAGAAATCGCACGACGCCTGGCACGCCTGGCCGACGCGCCCTTCATCAAGGTTGAAGCGACCAAATTCACCGAAGTGGGTTATGTCGGCAAGGATGTCGACGCCATCATTCGTGACCTCGCTGATGTGGCCGTGAAACAAACCCGCGTGGCGGAAATGGCCAAGGTGCGGGTTCGTGCCGAAGACGCAGCGGAAGACCGCATTCTTGATATTCTCATCCCGGGGCCGCGCCATGACATAAGCGCTGTGCAGGCCGTAGAAACGCCGGAAGGCGCAGCGCGTCAGGCTTTCCGTAAAAAATTGCGCGAGGGCACACTCGCTGACCGCGAAATTGAAATGGATGTTGCGCACGCGCCGCCGCAACTGGAGATCATGGGCCCGGCTGGCATGGAGGAGATGACGGAGCAGTTGCGCGGCATGTTTGGCCAGTTGGGCAAGGAAAAGCGCCAGACGCGCAAGCTCAAAATCAGTGAGGCCATGAAGGCCGCCATCGACGAGGAGGCTGCGAAACTCGTCAATGAAGATGACATCAGGACGCATGCCATCGGTATGCTGGAGCAAAACGGCATCGTCTTCATTGACGAGATTGACAAGGTGACATCGCGCAGCGGCGCCGAGAGTGGCGGTGCCGAGGTGTCCCGCCAAGGCGTGCAGCGTGATCTGCTGCCACTGGTGGAGGGGACATCGGTTTCGACCAAATACGGCGTGGTGAAAACCGATCACATCCTGTTCATCGCGTCGGGGGCGTTCCACCTGAGCAAACCCAGCGACCTGATTCCGGAGTTGCAGGGGCGTTTTCCCATTCGGGTGGAGCTGCAGTCGCTTTCAGTACAGGACTTTGAGGCCATACTTACAACGACCCATGCTTCTTTGGTCAAGCAAT
>JANNYX010000529.1:0-5617 GCA_031410295.1 Rhodoferax sp. | reverse complement strand
GAGCTGACGGCCACGCCCATCCCCCAGAAAACCAATGTGCTGTACCACGTGAGCGCGCAGGAGCTGGCGGCGGAGGCCATGATCAAGCTGCCCATTGCGCTGGCCGAGCACCCGCAAGGCTGGCAGCAGGCGGTGTTTGCCGCCGTGCAGAGCCAGCGCGCGCTGGAGGGCGAAGCGCTGAAAGACGAAGCGGCGGGCAACGGCTACCTGCGCCCCATCGTGCTGTTTCAGGCGCAGAACGAAAACGATGAAGTGCCGCCCGCCACTCTGCGAAAGCATCTGGAAGACGAACTGCACATCCCGAAAGAGCAAATCAAGATTGCCACTGGCGACACGCGGGAGCTTGAAGGGCTGGATCTGGCGGCGCGCGACTGCCCGGTGCGTTTTGTCATCACTGTGCAGGCGCTGCGCGAGGGCTGGGACTGCCCGTTTGCCTATGTGCTGTGCTCGCTGCAAAAACTCTCCAGCGCGACGGCGGTGGAACAACTGCTGGGCCGCGTGTTGCGCATGCCGTACGCGAGCCGACGCGGGCGCGATGCCCTAAACCGCGCCTACGCCCATGTGTGTGAGACGCAGTTTTCGACGGCTGCCCACGAGTTGGCCGACCGCTTGATCAACAACATGGGCTTTGAGGCGTTGGATGTCGCCTCGATGGTGGTGCAGCAGTCCACTTTGCCGCTGTTTGAGGGGCTTGAAGGTGTACCTGCTCCGCCCGCGCCTATTTCGACGGCCTTTGTTGCGGGCTCGATTCCGCCCGAACTGCAAAATGTACCGGGCATTGAAGTGCAGCACATCGGGGGAGCGCAGAACCTGGTGCTGACCGGCCACATCAGTCCTGAAATCGAGGCGCACCTCGTGGCCCAGGTGCGCGGCCCGAAGAAGCAGGAGCAGGTGCAAACCAAAGTGGCGCAGCATAACGCGCTGGTAGCGGCCCAGACCTCGCCCGCCTCACGGGGCGAACGTTTTGCGCCGATTCCAACCCTCGGTTACCGCAGCACGCCGCAGGGCCAGCTTTGGCCGCTGGAGCGCGAAGCGGTACTGGAAACGGTGGAACTGGATTTGCTATCGCCGCAAGCCATTGTTCTGCCGGGTTTTCAGGTGGTGGAACAGTCCAATACCTTTGAGATTTACCTCAAGGACGCCAAAGTCAACCTGCGGGCGGCGGATGCCAACCAGATCGCTTTTGACTACGGTTCCAGCACCATCACGGCTGACGATCTGGTGCGATGGTTGGACCAGTCGCTGTTTCAGAAACTGCCCGAGCTGACACAAGGGCAGCGATCGGCTTATTTCGCAGCCGTGGTTAACCACCTGATCCATGAAAAGGGCGTGCCACTCGTCACTTTGGCCAAGACGCGGTTCCGCTTGGCGCAAGACATTGAGGCGCGGGTGGCGGACTTGAAGGATGTGGCCGCCAAGGCCCAATTTCGGCAACTGGTGCTGGAAGAGGCCTGGGAAATTGAGCCGGACTGGTCGCGGCCGCTGGTGTTTGAGGCCAACCGCTACCCAGTGCCCGCCGGGGTACGTTACAACGGGCGCTATCAGTTCAACAAACACTTTTACCCAGTGCAGGCAGATTTGAAAGACGGCGGTGAAGAGTTTTTCTGCGCCCAATTGCTGGACAACCATGCCAAGGTCAAACATTGGGTGCGCAATCTGACCACTGCGCCCTGCGGTTTTGCGCTGGCGACCTCAAAGGGCCATTTTTACCCCGACTTTGTGGCCGAAATGCTGAATGGACGCATTGCCGTCGTTGAGTACAAGGGCACCCATTTGTTGAACGACCCGTATGAAATTGAAAAGCGGCAAGTTGGCGAGCTTTGGGCGCGCAACAGCAAGGGCCGCTGCCTATTTGGCCAAATCACCAAGGAGCGTGCGGGGGTCGGGACCGCTGGTCAACTGGATGCGCTGCTGGCATGACGATCGAGGTCAGTGACCTTGGCTTGGTGGACTACAGCGCCACGTACACGGCCATGCAGGATTTCACTAGCCAAAGAGGCCTTAGGCCGTCAGCGGATGGGCAAAATAAGCTATGGATTTGTGAGCATTTTCCGGTATTTACACAGGGCCTGGCTGGCAAACCCGAACATGTACTGAACGCGGGCATGATTCCGGTGGTGCCAACCAACCGTGGCGGTCAGGTCACTTACCACGGCCCAGGCCAGGTGGTGGCCTACCCCTTGATCGACCTGAAACAGGCGGGTTATTTCGTCAAGGAATACGTCTACAAACTCGAAGAAGCCGTGATCCGCACGCTGGCGCATTTCGGCGTGACCGGGCACCGAGTGCCGGGTGCTCCCGGGATTTATGTGCGCCTGGACGACCCGTTTTCTCATGCCACGTTGGCGCAAATATCTGACAACACATCAATTGGGGTCAGACCCCAGTTTCAAGCCGAATTTCCGCATGGTGATAATTGGAATCTGACCCCAATTAATGGTCGCACAAACCAAGCCAACTCTTCGGCTTTTGTGGGGCTTGGCAAAATCGCCGCTTTAGGCATCAAAATCAGCCGCCATTTCACCTACCACGGGGTAGCGCTGAATGTCGCCATGGACCTGGAGCCGTTTTCGCGCATCAATCCATGTGGTTATGCGGGGCTGCAAACGGTAGACCTTTCTACAATCGGCTTGTCCGTTGCGGTGCCCGAAGTGGCGCAGGTGTTGGCCAAAAAGCTGGTCGCTTACCTGGCCCCTTGACGGCGCACCACCGCGACCTGATTCAAAACAAGGCAATCCATGAGCTCCACCGAAGTCGTGCGCGAGGCGCAAACCGCTGAAAACTACAACGCCAGCGCCAAACAGAAGGCGGGCGCTAAGTTGTCGCGTATCCCCGTCAAGGTGGTGCAAGGCGAGGTGCTGAAAAAGCCGGACTGGATACGCGTCAAGGCAGGTTCACCCAGCACACGCTTTTATGAGATCAAAGACATCCTGCGCGCCAACAAACTGGTCACGGTGTGTGAAGAGGCGAGTTGCCCGAACATCGGCGAATGTTTCGGCAAAGGCACGGCCACCTTCATGATCATGGGCGACAAATGCACCCGGCGTTGCCCGTTTTGTGACGTCGGCCATGGCCGGCCCGACCCGCTGGACGTGGACGAACCCGTGAACCTGGCCAAAACCATCGCCGCGCTGAAGCTGAAATATGTGGTGATCACCAGCGTCGACCGCGACGACCTGCGCGACGGCGGCGCGCAGCATTTCGTCGACGGCATCAGCCGCATCCGCGAACTTTCGCCCGCCACCCAGATCTAAGTCCTGGTGCCCGACTTCCGCGGACGCGACGACCGCGCGCTGAAGATTCTGACCGCCGCCCCGCCCGACGTGATGAACCACAACCTGGAAACCGCGCCGCGACTGTACAAAGAAGCACGCCCCGGCAGCGACTACACGTTCAGCCTTAACTTGCTGAAAAAATTCAAGGCACTGCATCCGAATGTGCCGACCAAAAGCGGCATTATGGTCGGCCTGGGTGAAACCGACGACGAGGTGTTGCAGGTGATGCAGGACATGCGCGATCATGGCATCGACATGCTCACTATTGGCCAGTACCTGGCGCCTTCAAGCGCCCACCTGACGGTCAAGCGTTACGTGCACCCCGACACCTTCAAAATGTTCGAGGCCCGCGCCTACGAAATGGGCTTCAAACACGCCGCCGTGGGCGCCATGGTGCGCTCAAGTTACCACGCGGACCAGCAAGCGCACCAGGCTCAGCAAACGCAGGAGGCGCAACTGGCGGCAACTCACCAAACTGCGTGAGCGCCAATTTATACGCCCTGGGCGCCATTGCCCTGTGGGCTTGCCTGGCGGCGCTGGGAGTGGCATTGAAACATGTGCCGCCCTTCTTGCTGACGGGTCTGGCCTTGATCGTCGGCAGCGTCTTGGCTTGGCCTCTCGTGCTGCGCGAGCGGCAGTCATGGCGGGTCAGCCTGCCGGTGCTCGGGCTGGGCGTGTTGACCTTGTTTGGCTTCCATTTCTTCCTGTTCATTGCACTGCGGCTGGCCAGCGCGGTGGAAGTGAATCTGGTCAACTATTTGTGGCCGTTGTTGATCGTGGTGCTGGCGCCGCTTTATTTGCCAAAGACGCCGTGGCGAGCGCGCTACGTCATCGCCGCATTGGTGGGTTTTGCCGGCGCTGCCATTGCGATCTGGAGCGCCAGCACAGGCGCTGCGACGCCGTCCGCTGCTGCTGCCGCGCCCGCACCCGGCGGCAGCGGCTGGGGGTACGTGCTGGCGCTGTCTTCGGCGCTGATCTGGGCCAATTATTCGCTGCAAACCAAACGCCTGGCAATGACGGGGCACGGTTTCCCGACCGCCGCCATCGGCTTGTTTGGTCTGGTTTCGGGCGCGTTGTCGCTGGTTTGCCACGCCGCTCTGGAACCCGCCACCACCCTGAGCGCGAGCGACGGCGGCTTGATTCTGGCCATGGGCCTGGGGCCGCTTGGTGCCGCGTTCTACTGGTGGGACAAGGCGCTCAAATTGGGGGACACCCGGCACATCGGCCTGCTCAGTTACCTCACGCCCCTGGCCTCTACGGTGTTGCTGATGCTGGTGACAGGACGCAGCCTGACCTGGAGCATTGCCTTGGCCGCGGCGCTGATCATCGGGGCCGCCGTGGCGGGCACGCGCCGACTCTAACGCCGCCCGTGCTGACGTGGCCCGTGTTCGCCGGCTTATAGCGCCGTGGAGCGTCCCGCCCGCGGCGCTACGCAATGATCAATAGAAATTAATGGTTTAGGCCGTCTGAATCAAACACTTTATTGCTATTAAATATGTAGCAACCAGTGCAAACTGACTTGAAACAGTGCGAGACCGCCAGTGCATTTGCAAACGCTTATTTGCCTCAACCTTCGTCGCCTGAGGCCTGAATATTTGTAACGATGTATTCCAGGACGCTGGTGTGCAACATTTGTACCCAATTTGGTGGATTGACAGCCCCTGCCTTCGTTATTAATCTTCAGCCTTCAGGCAATGGCATTCGATTGACCGGAGGCACTATGGCATCAATTGGTGTGGAATGGATCAACAACTTTCCCGGCCCCTGCACGCAGAACACGCTGTCGTACTGCGACGAAACTTCACAGGGATTCAAAGACGGCATGGTGTCGCGCGGGCACACAGCCAAGTTTGATTGGGGCAACCAGAATGCCTTCGAGACAGACTTTCGCGAAACCACCTTGGGCGGTGATGACGGCAACTGGGTCGACAGCGTGGACTTCGCGCATTTTTCCTCGCACGGCAGCACCAATTCCAACAACCTCTTTCAGGGTTATTTCGGCGGCAAAAACGCCAGTTGCACCTGGCGCTCCGACCAGGCCCGGTTGGGCAACAACTTCAACCTCGAGTACCTGATCATCGACGCCTGCAACAGCCTGGAGCTGACGCGCAACATCATCGCGGTGTGGCACAACACGTTTCAGCGCCTGCACATGATTTTCGCCTTCACCGATCTGGTGTCGGATTCGTGGTGGACGGGCGGTCGCGGCTACAACTTTGGACGGCGCGCCGGCAACAACGAAAAGTTGACCAATGCCTGGCTCGACGAATCCTACTCATTCTGGCTGGACGACAACCCGGTCGCCATGGCAGCGGGGAGATCCCAGGCCGACGCCATCAACC
>JANNYX010000528.1:0-3746 GCA_031410295.1 Rhodoferax sp. | reverse complement strand
GTGCAAACCACGGGAAAAGAGGAAAAACACGGCAGCCAGAAAGGTGGCCAGCGAAATGAGGTTGAATATGAGCGCATGCCGCATAAACGGAATGTCGCGCTTTATTTTGAAGAATTCCATAACCGCCTCCGCTTATCCGACCTTGACCTGGCCGCCAGCTTCCGGGTTTTGCGTTTGTGGCCGCCAAACCGTGCCGATCGACACCGTCTTGAGTTTGTTTTTTCGACCGTACCACAAATTCACCAGACCACGTGAAAAGAACACGCCGGAGAACATGCTGGTCAAAATGCCCAGGCAATGCACCACGGCAAAACCGCGCACCGGCCCGGAGCCAAAGGCCAACAGTGCCAGGCCCGCGATCAGTGTCGTCACATTCGAGTCAAGAATAGTGGCCCAGGCACGGTCGTAACCGGCGTTGATGGCAGCTTGCGGTGACGCCCCGTTGCGCAATTCCTCCCGCACCCGTTCGTTGATCAGCACATTGGCATCAATCGCCATGCCCAGCACCAACGCCATCGCCGCCATGCCAGGCAAGGTGAGCGTAGCCTGCAGCATTGACAACACCGCCACCAGCAAGAGCAGGTTGACGGCCAGCGCCACGCTGGAAAATACGCCAAACAGCATGTAATAGAAACACATGAACACCGCCACAGCAATGAAGCCCCAGGTGACGCTGTTGAAGCCTTTGGCAATGTTTTCAGCCCCCAGGCTGGGGCCAATGGTGCGCTCTTCGATGATCTCCATTGGCGCAGCCAGCGAACCCGCGCGCAGCAGCAAGGCGGTGTCAGCGGCTTCAACCGAAGTCATGCGCCCGGAAATCTGCACGCGACCCCCACCGATTTCAGAGCGGATCACTGGCGCCGTGACGACCTCGCCCTTGCCCTTTTCAAACAGCAAAATCGCCATCCGTTTGCCAATGCTTTCGCGGGTTACGTCGCGGAAAATGCGCGAGCCCTTGGCATCCAGGGACAAATGCACCGCCGCTTCCTGCGTCTGGCTGTCAAAACCGGGTTGGGCGTCGGTTAAGTTATCGCCCGTCAAAATGACCTGCTTTTTGACGATGACCGCCTGGCCACCGCGCTCGAGAAAACGCTCCGTGCCAAAGGGCACCGGCCCGGTGCCGGATTCCGCCGCCCGCGCTTCGCCAGATTCGTCCACCATGCGAATTTCCAGCGTGGCCGTGCGACCCAGGATGTCTTTGGCCTTGGCCGTGTCCTGAACGCCTGGCAACTGCACCACAATGCGGTCCAGCCCCTGCTGCTGGATCACGGGCTCGGCGACGCCCAGCTCGTTGATGCGGTTGTGCAGCGTGGTGATGTTCTGTTTCAAGGCCTGGTCCTGCACGGACTTGGCAGACACGGGTTTGATGCTGGCGGTCAGTTTGACGTCTGTGCCATCAGCGCCGTCGGCCACATCCAGATCGGTGAACTGATCAAGAATCAATGATTTGGCAGAGGCCAGCGTCGCGGCATCGCGAAAGCGAATCTCGATCTGCTGGCCGCTGCGGTTGATGCCGCTGTGGCGTATATTTTTCTCGCGCAACACGGTGCGGATGTCACCCGAGAGGGATTCGGCCTTCTTGGTCAGCGCCGCCTGCATGTCCACCTGCAGCATGAAGTGCACACCACCGCGCAAATCAAGACCCAGGTACATCGGCACCGCCGACAACTTGGCCAGCCAGGCCGGCGAGCGCGACAACAAATTCAGCGCCACCACATACCCGGCGTTGGCAGGCTCAGGCACCAGCGCCCTTTGGATCGCGTCCTTGGCCTTGAGCTGTTCCTCGGGCGACGTAAAACGCGCCTTGACCGAGCTGCCTTCCAGAGCGATCACCTCGGCGGCGATGCCTGCGCCTTTGAGCGCCTCCTGCACACGCGCCAAAGTGTCACTGTCAATCTTGACGGCGGGTTTGGCCGCCGACACCTGTACGGCAGGGCTTTCACCAAAAAAATTCGGCAGCGTATAGAGACTGCCTACCAGCAACGCAATCACAATGACCGCGTATTTCCAGACTGCGTAACGATTCATCCTCGGTCATCCATTGCATCGCGCCTTGTTGAATGGCGTCTCTTTTACTTGATCGTGCCTTTGGGCAAGACCTGCACCACGGCGCTGCGCTGAATCTGCACCTCCACGCCGTTGGCAATTTCAAGACCCAGGTAGGAATCACCCAGTTTGGAGATTTTGCCCAGCATGCCGCCCGCCGAAACGATTTCGTCGCCCTTGGCAATGGCTTCGATCATGGTGCGGTGCTCCTTCTGTTTTTTCATCTGCGGGCGGATCATCACGAAATAAAGCACCACAAACATCAAAACCAGCGGCAACATGCTCATCAACGAGGACTGCATGTCACCCCCGGCAGCGGCAGCGGGGGCGGTTTGGGCAAAAGCAGAAGAAATAAACACAGTCAACTCCACGCGAATAAGTCAGAAATGGGGATGCCCGGCACACTCCAGATCGAAACGGAGCGAGAAGCGGGCGCAACCCGGCATTGTAAGCGGGCGATCCAGCTTCGATGAGCGGTCGGTATTGCGCTCAGGCAGCACGCTGTGCCGCTGCCACATTGGAAAATTCGCCTTCCAGCGCGCGCCATTTGGTGCGCGCGGCCGCCAGATTGCGCTCTTTGACGTGGCCGTAACCCTTGATGAGCTCCGGGATTCTGGCAATTTCCACCGCCACCGCGTGGTTCGAAAGAGTCAGACGATTCAACAAAGCCTCGATGCTGGTCTTGTAATCGGTGATCAAGGCACGTTCCTGGCGGCGTTCATGCGAGCGCCCGAACAGATCAAAACTGCCGCCGCGCAACCCCTTGAGTCGCGCCAGCAGTTTGAACGCCAACAGCGTCGAGGGACCGAATTTGGATTTTTGCAGTTCGCCCTTGGCGTTGCGTTTGGCGATCAGGGGTGGCGCCAGGTGGTAATTGAGCTTGTAGTCACCTTCAAACATGGCGTTGATTCTGGCGAGGAAGGCCGGATCGGTGTGCAGGCGCGCCACTTCGTACTCGTCTTTGTAGGCCATCAGCTTGAACAAATAACGCGCCACGGCTTCAGTCAGCGTCAGTGCCTTTGGGTTCAGTTGTTCTTCGGCGGTTTTGACGCGGGCCACGAAGGCCTGGTAGTCGCCCGCATAGGCGGCATCCTGATAGGCCGTCAGGAATTCGACGCGCCGCGCAATCAGTGTTTCCAGCGACTCGCGCTTCTTGAACTCGACCACCTGGCCCGGATTGACCAAGCGTTGCACGTCGGCCAAATTGTGGGCGGCACGGCAGCCCCATTCGAATGCGGTTTTGTTGTTCTGCACCGCCACGGCGTTGAGTTCGATGGCGCGCATCAACGAAGCCTTTTCAAGGGGAATCCAGCCCTTTTGCCAAGCGTAGCCCAGCATCATGGGGTTGGTGTAAATGCTGTCGCCCATCAGTTTGGTGGAAGCTGCGTCGGCGTCAAAGCTGCCCACCGATGGCGCACCCACCAAAGCTGTGATTTGGGCCACACACTCTTGCGACGGGTTTTGCCAGTTGGCGTTTTTCACGAATGCCGCCGTCGGTGTGCTGCTGGAGTTGAGTGCCACATGGGTGCGCCCTTCGCGCATGCGCAGCACCGTCTCTTTGGCAACGGCCACGATCGGATCGCAGCCGATCACCAAATCTGCCGCGGCCATGGCCACCCGCGTGGTGCGGATATCGTCCTGCTGGTCACCGATCAGGATGTAACTCCAGGTGGCGCCGCCTTTTTGGGCCAGCCCGCCGG